>JBQGOU010000179.1:0-7095 GCA_052086865.1 Cellulomonadaceae bacterium | reverse complement strand
CTCTGGGTCCGGCTGCAGGAGGAGGCGGCCGCCCAGGTGTGAGCGATGTCAGTGGCACGACGTACGGTTGAACCATGCGTCCCGTCACCGATCTGCAGCGCGCCGTCGCCCCGTTCGAGGTCGTCTCCGAGTACTCGCCGTCGGGCGACCAGCCGACCGCGATCGCGGACCTCACCGCCCGCCTGCAGGCGGGGGAGAAGGACATCGTGCTGCTCGGCGCCACCGGCACAGGCAAGTCGGCGACGACGGCCTGGCTGATCGAGCAGGTGCAGCGCCCCACGCTCGTGATGGCACCGAACAAGACCCTGGCCGCGCAGCTCGCCACCGAGTTCCGCGAGCTGCTGCCCAACAACGCGGTCGAGTACTTCGTGTCCTACTACGACTACTACCAGCCCGAGGCGTACATCGCGCAGTCGGACACCTACATCGAGAAGGACTCCTCGATCAACGACGAGGTCGAGCGGCTGCGGCACTCGGCCACGAGCAACCTGCTCACCCGCCGCGACGTCGTCGTGGTCGCCTCGGTGTCCTGCATCTACGGCCTGGGGACGCCGCAGGAGTACGTGGACCGCATGGTCCGCCTCGACGTCGGCGACCAGGTGGATCGCGACGACCTGCTGCGCCGGTTCGTGGCCATGCAGTACACCCGCAACGACATGGCCTTCACGCGCGGGACCTTCCGGGTGCGCGGGGACACGGTCGAGATCATCCCGGTGTACGAGGAGCTGGCGATCCGGATCGAGTTCTTCGGGGACGAGATCGAGGCGATCCACACCCTGCACCCCTTGACCGGGGACGTGATCCGATCCGAGCAGAGCGTGCACCTGTTCCCTGCGACGCACTACGTGGCGGGCCCCGAGCGGATGGAGCGCGCGATCACGTCGATTGAGGCAGAGCTCGCTGCGCGGCTCGCCGAGCTCGAGAGCCAGAACAAGCTCCTGGAGGCGCAGCGGCTGCGGATGCGCACCACCTACGACATCGAGATGATGCGGCAGATCGGCAGCTGCTCGGGGATCGAGAACTACTCGCGGCACATCGACGGACGGGCACCAGGTAGCGCGCCCAACACGTTGCTCGACTACTTTCCCGAGGACTTTCTGCTCGTCATCGACGAGTCCCACGTCACCGTGCCCCAGATCGGGGCGATGTACGAGGGGGACATGTCGCGCAAGCGCAACCTGGTCGACTTCGGGTTCCGGCTGCCCAGCGCGATGGACAACCGGCCGTTGCGCTGGGAGGAGTTCGTGGATCGCATCGGGCAGACGGTCTACCTGTCCGCGACGCCCGGCAAGTACGAGCTGTCCCTGTCCGACGGCGTCGTCGAGCAGATCATCCGCCCGACCGGCCTCGTCGACCCCGAGGTGGTCGTCAAGCCCACGAAGGGCCAGATCGACGATCTTCTCGACGAGATCCGCACCCGGGTGGACCGCTCTGAGCGGGTGCTCGTGACCACGCTGACCAAGAAGATGTCGGAGGACCTCACGGACTATCTCCTCGAGAAGGGCGTGCGGGTGCGCTACCTGCACTCCGAGGTGGACACGCTGCGCCGGGTCGAGCTCTTGCGTGAGCTGCGGATGGGAGTGTTCGACGTGCTCGTGGGCATCAACCTGCTGCGCGAGGGGCTCGACCTCCCCGAGGTCTCTCTCGTGGCGATCCTGGACGCGGACAAGGAGGGCTTCCTGCGCTCGGGGACGTCCTTGATCCAGACCATCGGGCGGGCGGCGCGCAACGTCTCCGGTCAGGTGCACATGTACGCGGACAAGATCACCCCGGCCATGGCGCAGGCGATCGAGGAGACCTCGCGCAGGCGCGAGAAGCAGATCGCCTACAACAGCGAGCACGGCATCGACCCGACCCCGCTGCGCAAGAAGATCAGCGACGTCACGGACATGCTTGCCCGGGAGGACATCGACACCGCTGAGCTGCTGGCCGGCGGCTACCGGCACCCCGGCAAGGGCACGGCGCCGACGCCGCGTCGCGAAACAGGTCGGGCGGAGCGCGCCACGAACCTGGCGCTCAGCGAGCTGGCCGACCTGATCCAGGAGCTCACCGATCAGATGCACGCCGCGGCCGCCGAGCTCCAGTTCGAGGTCGCCGGACGGCTGCGTGACGAGATCTCCGACCTCAAGAAGGAACTGCGTCAGATGCAGAGCGCCACCGCCTGAACCGACGCGAGCGCGTCCGGCACGGCGCGTGCCGGGTCAATGGTCTATCGTGGTCCCTCGTGGAGGGGAGTATTCCCCAGCGGTGACGTCGTCATCACGGCCGGCATCGATGTCGGCTCGGTGTCACCGGTTCGCCCCGTCGAGTGATCAGCGTCAGCGATCACCGACGCGTCGTGCGGAAGAGACCTCCGGTACCTCGTCGTATCTACCGGAGGAAGAACTATGGACGTGCCCATCTGGGTCTGGGGCCTGACCGTCGGCGGCATCCTCGTGATGCTGATCGTCGACTTCGTCGGCCATGTGCGCACACCGCACGCGCCCACGCTCAAGGAGTCGGCCACCTGGTCCGCGATCTACGTCGCGATTGCGATCGTCTTCGGCTTCGTGGTGTGGTGGGGCTGGGGGAGCGGCTTCGCGGGAGAGTACTTCGCGGGCTACATCACGGAGAAGAGTCTGTCCGTCGACAACCTCTTCGTCTTCGTGCTCATCATGGCCAGCTTCAAGGTGCCCCGGGAGTTTCAGCAGAAGGTGCTGTTGCTGGGCATCGTCATCGCGCTGATCCTGCGCACCGCGTTCATCTTCGCGGGTGCGACGATCATCGAGCACCTGTCCTGGGTGTTCTACATCTTCGGTGCCTTCCTGCTCTACACGGCCTGGACGCAGATCAAGGGCAGCGGGCACGACCCGGAGGAGGGCTACCACGAGAACGTGATGCTGCGCACGGCGCGACGCGTGCTGCCCACCACCGACGACTACGTCAGCGACCGCTTCACCACCCGCGTGGACGGCCGGCTGCTGGTCACTCCGCTGTTCATCGTGATGATCGCAATCGGCACGGCCGACCTGATCTTCGCGGTCGACTCGATCCCCGCGATCTTCGGCCTGACGCAGGAGGTCTTCCTCGTCTTCACGGCCAACGCCTTCTCACTGCTCGGGTTGCGCCAGCTGTTCTTCCTGATCGACGGGCTGCTCGACCGCCTCGTGTACCTGTCCTACGGGCTCGGCGCGATCCTCGCGTTCATCGGGGCGAAGTTGCTGATCCACGCGCTGCACACCAACGAGCTGCCCTTCATCAACGGTGGGGAGCATGTCGAGTCGATTCCGGAGCCGAGCATCGCCGTGTCGTTGATCGTCATCGTCGGCATCCTGACGATCACGGTCGTCGCCTCTCTGATGAAGGAGCGCTCGGACGCGACGAAGATGGGGCGCAAGGCCGCGGGGATCGAGCACATGAGCGCCGAGGCGCGCGCGCTGGCCGCCAAGCAGGAGGTCGAGCACGAGATCGAGCGTGTGACGGCGGACTCCGCGGAGGCGGACGAGAAGTGACTGCGACGACGGCGCCGCGCCCGGGCGGCGCGGCATGATCCACGAGCTGCCCGCGTGGTTCGAGGTCGGCGGGCTCGCCCTGCTGCTGCTGCTTCTGGTGGGCGACCTGCTCATCGTCGCCCGCAGGCCCCACATCCCCTCGATGCGGGAGTCCGGGCTCTGGATCGGCTTCTACGTGCTGCTCGCCGTCATCTTCGGTGGCGTGATGTGGCTTGTGGGCGGTGCGGCGCCCGCGCAGGAGTTCTACGCCGGCTGGCTCACCGAGTACAGCCTCTCCATCGACAACTTGTTCGTGTTCGTGATCATCATGAGCAGGTTCACGGTGCCGCGCGAGTACCAGCAGAAGGTGCTCATGGTCGGCATCATCATCGCGCTGGTGCTGCGCGGTGGCTTCATCCTGGCGGGGGCCGCGATCATCGGCCACTTCGTGTGGGTGTTCTACATCTTCGGCGTGTTCCTCGTCTACACCGCGGTCAAGCTCGCCCTCGGAGGCGAGGACGAGCCGCAGGAGTACCGCGAGAACGCCCTGGTGCGGGCGCTGCGCAAGGTCGTGCCCATCAGCCCCGGCTACGACGGCGGGAACCTGTTCACGACGGTGGACGGCACCCGGATGTTCACCCCGATGCTGGTGGTCTTCATCGCGATCGGCAGCACCGACCTACTGTTCGCGTTCGACTCGATCCCCGCGATCTTCGGTCTGACGCACGACCCGTTCATCGTGTTCACGACCAACCTGTTTGCCCTGATGGGGCTGCGCCAGCTCTACTTCCTGCTCGGCGGGCTGCTGAACCGCCTGGTCTACCTGCCCATCGGGCTGTCGGTGATCCTGGCGTTCATCGGGGTGAAGCTGATCATGGAGGCGATGCACGGCAACACCCTGCCGTTCATCAACGGGGGCCAGTCGCTCGAATGGGTGCCCGAGATCCCGACGCTCGTGTCGCTGGGGGTGATCGTGGTGGTCCTGCTCATCACCACGGTGGCGAGCCTGCTGCGCACCCGCTCCCGGCCGAGGTTCGACTCCGCGGACTGACGCGACGCGGGGCGACGAGCGTCAGGACCAGATGGCGAAGACGGGGTTCCACGGCCGGATCGACGTCGCGTCGATCACGCCGGCGAGCTCGAAGGGGTCGTTCGCGAGGATGCGCTCGAGCTCGGGCAGTTCTGCGACCTGAAAGAGCAGCAGGGCGCCCGCCGCCCCCTGTGTGTAGGGCCCCGAGGCGATAAGGGATCCCTCGGCCAGCCGTTCGGCGAGATAGGCGCGATGCTGGGGGCGAACCTCGTCCAAGGTCTTCGGGTCGTTCGCGTACGTGTACTCGACGGCGTAGATGCTCATGGAGCCATCTCACCACGGAGCGGACCCTGCGGGGGTCACCACCCGCGGGCGCGCCACTGGTCGAGATGCGGGCGCTCGGTGCCGATCGTCGTGGCGGCGCCGTGCCCGGGGCACACGTGGGTGGTGTCGTCGAAACGGTCGAACACCCGCTCCGTCAGATCGGTCATGAGCCTCGCAAAGTCCTCGGGGGAGGTCGTCCGTCCGGGCCCGCCCGGGAACAGCGAATCGCCGGTGAACAGCCAGTCCTCATCGTCGTGCAGGGCCAGGGCGACCGACCCCGGGGTGTGCCCGCGCAGGGCCACGACATCGACATGCAGCGCGCCGACGGTCAGGACGTCCCCGTGGTGCAGGCGAAGGTCCACCGGCACACCCGTCAGCTGCGTCACCGCGTCCGCGTCCGCGGCGCCGATCGCCACCCGCGCGCCAGTTGCCTGCGCCACGGCGGCCAGCGCGCCGACGTGGTCGTGGTGGCGATGGGTGACCACGACGTCGACGGGCGCCGTGCCTGCGCCGTCCGCGAGCACCGCGAGGATCTGCGCGGCCTCGGCCGCAGGGTCGATCACCAGCCGTGCTCCGGTCGTGCGACATGTCAGGACGTACACGTCATTGTCCAGGGGGCCGACGGCGAGCATGGTCAGCACAGCGGTGCGCAGGGGGATGGTCGCCGTGGTGCCGTCGTCCTCGTACACAGGGTCTCCTTGGGGTCTCGCGTCCCATGTGGGCGTGGATCGACGTTCTCGCACCGGCGCGCACGTCCGCAACCGTTGGCGAGCCGGACCTGCGTACTGGCCGCCCGGATGCGCCCGTCACCCGACGATCAGTCGAACGGGTGTGCGAATTCGAGCGGAAGCGCCTACGATGGATCGGTGAGCGATCGACTGGTGGTCCAAGGGGCCCGCGAGCACAACCTGCGCAGCGTCAACCTCGACCTTCCCCGGGACGCGCTGATCGTGTTCACCGGGTTGTCGGGCTCGGGGAAGTCCTCCCTGGCGTTCGACACGATTTTTGCCGAGGGACAGCGCCGGTACGTCGAGTCGCTGTCGGCCTACGCCCGGCAGTTCCTCGGCCAGATGGACAAACCGGACGTCGACTTCATCGAGGGGTTGTCCCCGGCCGTCTCGATCGACCAGAAGTCCACCAACCGCAACCCCCGGTCCACGGTGGGCACGATCACCGAGGTGTACGACTATCTGCGCCTCCTGTTCGCGCGCGCAGGCACGCAGTTCTGCCCGGTGTGCGGCGAACGCGTCGCGTCCCAGACCCCCCAGCAGATTGTGGATCGGCTGCTGGAGCTGCCCGAGGGCACCCGGTACCAGGTGCTGGCGCCCGTGGTGCGCGGGCGCAAGGGCGAGTACTCCGACCTGTTCAAGGAGCTGACCGCCAAGGGATTCTCCCGCGTGCGCGTCGACGGGGAGGTCGCCTCGCTCGCCGAGCCGCCCGCGCTCGAGAAGAAGCTGAAGCACTCGATCGATGTCGTGGTCGACCGGCTCGTCGCACGCGAGGGCGTGCAGCGCCGGCTCACCGACTCCGTCGAGACGGCGCTGGGGCTTGCCGGCGGCCTGGTGGTCATCGAGCTCGTCGACGCGCCAGCGGACGACCCGAACCGCGAACGGCGGTTCTCCGAGCACCGAGCCTGCCCCAATGACCACGAGCTCACTCTTGACGAGATCGAGCCCCGCACCTTCTCCTTCAACGCGCCCTACGGCGCGTGCCCCGAGTGCACGGGCATCGGGTTCCGGCTCGAGGTCGACCCGGACCTCGTCGTGCCGGACGAGGAGAAGTCGCTGGCCGAGGGCGCGATCGAACCGTGGTCGCACACCTCCTCGGAGTACTACGACCGCATCCTGAGCGCCCTCGCGCAGGAGATGGACTTCTCGGTGGACGTGCCCTGGCGTGCGCTGCCGCAGCGGGCGCGCACGGCGGTGCTGTATGGGCGCAACCACGAGGTGCAGGTGCGCTACCGCAACCGGTGGGGCCGTGAGCGGCAGTACTCCACCGGCTTCGAGGGTGTGATCGCGTCGATTGAGCGTCGGCACGCGGAGACGGACTCCGAGTGGTCGCGGGAGAAGTACGAGGGCTACATGCGTGAGGTGCCGTGCCCCGCGTGCGAGGGGACGCGCCTGAAGCCGGAGGTGCTCGCCGTGCGGGTCGGTGGCCGGTCGATCGCCGAGGTGTGCGCGATGCCGTTGCGCGAGTGTCGCGACTTCCTCGCCAACCTCGAGCTGACCAAGCGCGAGCAGCAGATCGCCGTGCAGGTGCTCAAGGAGATCC
>JBQGOU010000178.1:0-7135 GCA_052086865.1 Cellulomonadaceae bacterium | reverse complement strand
CCGAGCGCTGCCGCAGCCACGAATCGGCGCCGTAGGCTCGGATCGTGCTCGAATCCACTACCTCCCCCACTGCGACGCTGGACGACGTCGTGGCCCACCTCGCCCACCGGCGCGTGACCGTGCTCACGGGCGCAGGCGTGTCAACCGACTCCGGCATCCCCGACTATCGCGGCCCGGACTCCCCGCCGCGCACGCCCATGACCTACCAGCAGTTCGTGGGCGACCCGGCGTTCCGGCGCACCTACTGGGCCCGCAACCACGTGGGCTGGCAGCATGTGGACCGCACCCGGCCCAATCCCGGTCACCTCGCTCTGGCCGAGCTGGAACGTCGCGGAACCGTCGTCGGCGTCGTGACGCAGAACGTCGACCGCCTGCACACGCTTGCCGGCTCGCGGCACGTCATCGACCTGCACGGCACCTATGCCCGCGTAGTGTGCCTGACCTGCCGGAACGTGGTTTCACGTGAATCGTTGGCCACCCGGCTGGCCGAGCTCAACCCCGGCTTCCTCGAGCGGGTCGGAGATGTGGCGGATGTCGAGATCGCCCCCGACGCCGACGCGGTGATCGAGTCGACGGCAGGCTTCCGCGTCGCGGACTGCGCGCTCTGCGGCGGCTTGCTCAAGCCCGACATCGTCTACTTCGGGGAGAACGTCCCGCGCAAGCGGGTGGAGCGCGCCTATGCCATGGTCGACGAGGCCGACGCCCTGCTCGTGGCCGGGTCCTCGCTCGCCGTGCTCAGCGGCCTGCGGTTCGTGCGCCACGCAGCGCGCACGGGCATGTCCGTGGTGATCGTCAACCGCGGGACGACGCGGGGAGACGACCGTGCACACGTGACCCTGCACGCCGGCACCTCGGAAACCCTCACCGCACTGGTGGACCGGCTTCCGCCGATCACCGTTCCTCGAGGGGCCTGACCTCACCGCTGGGCGCGGAAGAACTCCTCGAGCAGCTCCCCACACTCGCCGGCCCGCACCCCGGGCAGCACCTCGACGAAGTGGTTCATCCGCGGGTCGCGCACCACGTCCCAGCGTGACCCCACGGCGCCGCCCTTGGGGTCCCACGCGCCGAAGACGAGGCGCTGCACCCGGGCCAGGAGGATGGCACCTGCGCACATCACGCACGGTTCCAGGGTGACCACCAGGGTGCATCCCTCGAGCCGCCAGCCCCCGTAGATGTTCGAAGCCGCCCGCAGGGCGAGCACCTCGGCATGGGCGGTGGGATCGCCCGTCGCCTCGCGCTCGTTGTGCCCGCGGCCGATCACCCGGCCGTCCGGGCCGACGACGACGGCTCCCACCGGAACGTCCGAGGTCGCCGGAGCGGCGCGCGCCTCGACGAGCGCGAGGTCCATCGCCCAGTCCCATCGGCCGTCGTCGTGCATGCCTCATTATCGGGACAAGACCTGCCCGCGCATAGCCGGCGGCCGGTGCGCCGGGGGGTGAATCCGTGCCGGGCCCAGGCGGTACGGTGGTCTCATGCGCCTGCACGTAGCCGACCACCCGCTCGTCGCTCACAAGCTCACCGTGCTCCGGAACGTGCACACGGCGTCGCCGACGTTCCGCCTGCTCGTGGACGAGCTCGTCACCCTCCTCGCCTATGAGGCGACGCGGGAGGTGCGCACGGAGCCGGTGGAGATCACCACGCCCGTGGCCCCGACCGTCGGCACGCACATCGCCGACCCGCAGCCGATCGTCGTGCCGATCCTGCGCGCCGGTCTCGGCATGCTCGAGGGGATGACCCGGCTGCTACCCACCGCCGAGGTGGGTTTCCTCGGCATGCAGCGCGACGAGGAGACCCTCGAGGCGATCACGTACGCCAACCGGCTCCCCGAGGACCTGTCGGGGCGGCAGTGCTTCCTGCTGGACCCGATGCTCGCGACGGGCGCCACGCTGGTCGCCTCGATCAACTACCTACTCGAGCGCGGGGCACGCGATGTCACCGCGGTCTGCCTGCTGGCCGCGCCCGAGGGCCTCGAGGTCGTGCAGAACGCCGTCGGGGACCGCGCGGACGTCACGATCGTGGTCGCCGCCGTCGACGAGCGCCTGAACGAGCACGCCTACATCGTGCCGGGCCTTGGCGACGCGGGCGACCGCCTCTACGGCATCGTCTGAGCCTCCAGCGCTCACTCGCCGGGGACGGCCTGCAGGGTCATCGCGCCGACGATGTAGCCGTCACCGCGGGTGCTGAAGTCGATGACGTTCGCCCCACCGCGCAGGTCGGCCCGCTCGAACGACTTGGCGTCGACGCCCAGAGAGTTGGCGGACCGGAATCCGAACGCCGTCGAGTCGAAGGCGTTGACAGCGGACGGTTGGCCAGCGAACCGCAGTGGCACGAGGAGTGCCGGGTCGTTCTGCCAGTCCTGATCCGGCCAGTCCGGGCTCGGGTTGAGCCGCACCGTGTCGCCGGTGTTCCCCTGGTCCCCTTCCCAGGCCACGACGCCGATGCGTGCGGACTCACCTGCAGCTCCCTGGAACGCGATCTGCGCGCTGGCGGTGCCGTGCAGCGCTATTCCGCCGTCATAGACCGTGACCTCGGAGGGGGCGACATCGTCCTCGTACACGACCACGAGCGCCCATCCGGCCATCATCTGGTTTGCTCCGGAACCACCACCGGGATGCGCCACGTCCGCAAGCGCCCACTGGCCACCACCGTGCTGACGCACCATGGCGGTGACGTCCGCGAAGGACTGGTAGAACTGCGCGCTGCCGAGCGTGACCCTCGAGAGCTCCACACCGTCAACGACTTGCTGGTACTCGGCAGCGGGACCGCGCAGCCACGCCGTGGTCGTGTCGGCATCCCCCGGAACACCTGAGCGATACCGCACCGAGTCGTAGCCGGCGGACCAGTACAGTCCCGCGAAGGCGATTTCCCGGCCCTTCGGGATGTCGAGGTCGGTGACGGACGAGATCGGGTCGTCGCGCTCGGAGCCTTCCCGCGGGGCATCCTGCAGCGGCGCGAGCACAACGCCGCCGCCGTTGTTGTTCTGCCCTGAACGGGCGCCGTCCGGACAGTCGCAGTACAGCAGCGGCGCGCCGACTTCGGTGACCGCGTAGTTCCCGCTCGCCTGCCAGCGCCACGCAAAGTCCGCACGGTTCACGCGTACGTCGACGGCGGCCTCGGTCAGGGTCAGCTCGACGGTGCGGACCGACTCGGCGCCGGTCGGTACGCCGCCGACGACGGTTGCGCTCACCGGGTAGGTGCCCATCGCCTGACCGTCGGGCAGGTCGAGCTCGAGGGCGACCGCCACGGTTGCGCCCGCCGGAAGCGAGGCGACGGAGCAGACGGCACTGCCGGGCACGTCGACGCCCTCGCCGGCCTCGCCGTCCGTAGCACCGCTCACCACACAGGCGCCCGAACCCGGCACATCCGAGTCCCCCACGCCGCTCAGCCCGGCAGGAAGGTTAACCGTAACCGCCGTCGCCCCCACATCGCGGTTGCCGTCGTTACGGAGCTCGAAGGACAGCACGTGCGGCCCGTCGCCCCCGGCAATCATGGTGGTGATCACGGGAACGCCGAGCGACACCGCGACCGGCGCGTCGACGGGGACTGCTGCGACCCAGACCTCGGCGTCCTTCGCCCCACCGGTCAGCGTGAGGTCGCCGCTGGGCGGCGAGACGGTGCGCACCGGCAGCCGCAGCTCGGCGACCTCACCGCGAGCCAGCGGCCGATCAGCCGTGCAGTGCGCGCCGCCTGCGCCCGGAGCCTCGTACGGACTCTGCGCCCGGCAGGTCCACCCCTGGCTCGACCCGTCGTGCAGCTCCAGCGCCCCGGTGCCCGGCCAGGCGAGCCCGCTCGGCAGGACCACGGAGAGCGTCGCTGCGCGGGCGACGCGCTGACCGGAGCTCACCACCTCGAGTGTGAGCTCGCCGTCCTGGCCGAGCACGAGCGCGGGGTTCTGCTGGACCGAGGCGGTGACCTCGGCGTAGGCCCTAACGACCACCTCGAGCGCCGAGGGCTCCTCCTCCCCCGCGACCCGGGTGGTCACCGCAAGCTCATAGGTCATGTTGTCGGTCTCGTCGATCTCGACCGAGACCGGCAGCGACACCGTCGACGTCGCACCCGGCGCCAGGCGCTCGGTCTCACACTCGGCCAGGCTCCCGTCGACCAGGCACGTCCACGTCGTCGCGCCGTCCTGGACCGTGAACGCCACACCTGGAAGGCGCAGCGCCGACACCGCGCGACCCGCCGCCCCACCTCCTGCGGGCTGGGCGGTCATCCACTCCGGAAGCTCGATCGACACGGCCGCATCACGCGCCGGCAGGTCGCTCGTGTTCGTCACCGTCAGGTCCAGGTCGGTGTCACCCTGCGCGGCGATGGCAGACTCATCGGGCACTGTCACCGTGATGTCCCCGGCACGCGCGACCTGCTCCACCGGGTCCACCGGGTTGGTGGGGTCCGTCGGGTCCGTGGGACCGGTGGGGTCCACCGGCTCGGTCGGACCCGTCGGACCGGTCGGACCGGTCGGACCGGTGGGATCCGCTGGGTTGGTCGGCGTCGAACTACCGGACGAGCCTGGAGATCCGCCGGTCCCGGGCGCCTGTCCGCTTCCCGGCACCGAGCCGGGCTCGGCGTCGGATCCTGCCCCCACCGGGGCCCCGTCCACGTCGGAACCGGCGCTCCCGGCCCTGCCCGCTCCCGATGTCCGTGACTCGGGGAGCAGCCCGTCGACATCGGACTCGGCCGCGTCCTGATCCGCTGCCTCGAAATCGTCGCCATCCGCGTCGTCGCGGCCCGGAGCCGCTGTGACGCCGGCCGCCGGCGGCTCCGCGACCGTGCCCACGTCGCCGGACGAGGACCCGAAGAGCCCTAGGGCGAACGCAGCAGCCACGCCAACGGCCACGACGCCGACGGCGGCAGCGCTCACCAGGCTCGCCGTGAACCCTGACCGTCCGCCCGGCGGCGCGCCATCCGGTACCGCGCCCGCGGAGCTCGCACCAGCACCCGCACCGACCAACCCCGTGCCAAGAGGCAGCCCGGCGCCGAGCGCACCCATTCCCGCGAGACCGAGCACGAGCGGACCGACGACGCCGCGCATGGTCTGCGCGACGTCCCCGAGCTCGAGTACGAGGGCGCGGCACGACCCGCAGTCCTGCAGGTGCGCATCCACTGTGGCCGTCTCGCGCTTGGACAGCCCCCCGCGCACATACGAGCCGAGCAACGGGTTGGTCGCACGGCACTTCGTCGCCACCGTGTCGTTGAGGTGCTCCTGCAGGTACGCCTGGCGCAGGCCCTCGCGCGCCCGGTAGGCCAGCGCCGCGACGCCGTTCGCGGTCAGCCCGAGGATCGGGGCCACCTGGGCGGGCTTGACGCCTTCGATGTCCGTGTACCAGAGCACCGACCGCCAGCGTTCGGGCAGTGACAGGAAGGCACGGGCCACGGCGCTCGACTCAAAACCTCGCAGCGACGGCTCTTCGACGGACGCGAGCGGCCCCGTCGCCTGCTCGAACACCCGGTCGTCGTCCGTGGGCTCCGCGCGCCGCGCGCCGTTGGCCGCGCGGAAGGCCAGGCGGCGGACCACTGTGAACAGGTAGGCGCGAAAGGCCAGATCGGGACCGTTGCCGCACTGCAGGGCGTCAAGGACCCGTTCGAAGGCGTCCGAGACGACGTCGTCGGCATCGGAGGCGTTGACGTACTGGTGCGCCACCGCCCGGGCGGCCTGGACGTGCCGGGCGTAGAGCGATCCGAACGCGTCGGTGCTTCCGGCGCGGACGGCGGCGATGAGCTCGCCGTCGCTGAGCTCGTGCCCGGGCGCGCGGGGATCAGACTCGATCACTCGCGCCTCCCTCGTCGTCCAGCCGTGCGGCCGCACTGCAGGGCGCGAAGGTCGGCAACCTCGTCCGAGGAGACGGGTGCGCCGCGCCCCCGCCGGCAAACCCGTTCCAGCAGAATAGCCCGAACGCCGTCATAGTTGGCCATGCGCCTGCTCTCATCAGGTATGCGCCACCGAGCACCACACATCCCGCAGGGCGACGCGACGATGCTGCGTGCGCTGTGGCGCGCCGAGACGCTCGACTCGGTCTGGCGCACACCGGGCGACTGGGACCATCCGGCCGTGGACGCGCTCAGCGAGGCCATCGCTGCCGGCCGCAGCCCCGACGCCGCGGCCGAGCGGCTGGGCATGGCGCGAGCCGAGATCGGCGTCGGCATCGAGGAGACCCTGGACGACGCCGCGTGGGCGTTCCGGGCGGGCGGGCGCGACATGCCGGCGTCGGCGCTGCGCGCCGTGAGCGTTGGCTGGGCGCTCGGGCAGGAGACCCGGCCAGCACTGGTGTCCTGCGTCGATCCCGTCTCGTCCCTGCCCACGGCGCAGTACCTCACCGTGCGCCTGCGCGAGCTCTACGCCCGCGCGGCGCAGCAGGGCTGCTCGGTGCCCGGCACGCATGCGCTGCTCATCGCCGACATCGCCGTCGAGGGTCTGAACATTGCGCAACGCTTCAGCCGCGACGCGACGGCAGGAGCGGAGCTGGTCTGCGTGCTCGGCGAGGGGCACCCGATGGCGGCGCTGCGTCCGGGCCTGTTCGCCGTCGTCGTCGAACGCGACGAGCAGCTGGGCACGACGATCGACCGCGTGCGCCGAGCCCTGTCGCACCCCGGATCGGCGGAGGCAGTCGACGCACTCGCTGTCGGCAGGCGCCCACCCCGGGTCTGGCTCGAGGCCCTGCCCGGGAGCGCCGCGACGTGCGCACGGCTCGTCACCGAGCTTGCGGCCTGATCGCGCGGCCCGCTCCGGACACGACACAGCCCCGGGCACTGAAGCAGTGCCCGGGGCCGCGTGCGCCGGAGTGAGATGACCGGTCAGGCCTTCTCGTAGGTGAGGCAGTCCGCCTCGTGGGTGCCACCGGCACCGATGCGCACGGCCGGGGCGGTGCACTCGAGCGACGCGTTGAACTTGCACTCGGCGCGCTGGCAGGCACCGACGCTCGCGACGACGCGGCTCAGCCCGCCCTTGGTGCCCAGGGGGATGAACGTCGCGCACTGGGCGTCGTTGTCGATGGTGATCGCCGAGGCGTGGCAGCCGTCGTGGTTGTAGGAACAGCCTGCGATCGTGCACTCACTGATGCGCGGCATCTTCACGGTCTCACTCATGATGGTCTCCTTGCGTCCCGCTCGGGGAGGCGACGCCTCTCGAGCCCTGCCG
>JBQGOU010000177.1:0-7229 GCA_052086865.1 Cellulomonadaceae bacterium | reverse complement strand
CCTGCTCGATGCTGGTCGGCACGAAGTACTGCGGCGGAGGCTGCCGCGTCATCGCCACTCCCACGCCCGTCCATCCCGCCACCGCCACCGCCGAGAGGGAAAGCAGCCCGGTGAGGTTCCCCGCCCGCAGCGCCCCGCGCCGCGCGAGAATCACGGCGGCCACGAACGCCCCGGCGACGACGGCCAGGAAGACGAACCCGGCAATGATGAGCCACCCCGTCAGCGAGGCGGTGATGTCGCCGCCGGCGAGTTTGAACACGGCGATGATGACATCGGTGATCACGATGACAGGGAGCGCGACGGCGCCAATCCGAAACAGTCGCCGCAGGGTCACAGGCAAGACCAGGCGCCCGGAGAGGATGCGCAGTGCCGCGACGGCGATCGCGCCAAGAAAGGCGTTCGCGGCGATGGTCTGGAAGATCGCCGCGTCGCTGCCGAAGTCATGATCTGGGCCCACGAGTGCCTAACCGGTGACGACGGGCGCGAGCACGGCGATCGCTGTCGCCCAGAGTGAGATGAGCAGCCCCGTCCAGCGTTCCGCGAAGAAGGAGACGAAGAAGACGGTCAACGCCGCCAGGAAGCTGATCGTCCATGCCTTCGGGGCATAGCTCGCTTCCCCGAGGAACGGCAGAGCGCCGGGAGTCGCCAGTCGCTCTAGCGGCGTGCCGTTGGAGTCGAGTGCCTCGAAGACCACTAGAGCGCCGGCAAACAAACCCCACGCTCCGGAGGCGACCCGGAGCACGGAGATCTCGAAGTTGTCCGAGAGATGCCGTGCCCGGCGGGCGGGCGCATCACGCAAGAACAGCACGTGTACCAGGGCACCGCTGGTCACCAGGGTGGCCAGGTGAGCGCCCGACAACAGCACGGTTGTGACAACGGCGACATCGACGCCCGGGTAACCGACAAAGAGTCGCTCATAGGGTGCGTCGCCGAGGACGACGGCAACGGCGACAGGGAAGACCACAAGAACCGCGACGGCCACCGTGACAAGAACCGCAGCTACCGCGGCCAATGGCTTGCGGACGCGAGGGTCGGTGGCAGGTACGGGAGTTGCGGTGGAAGCGTGGGGGGCGCCGGTGTCAGACATTCGTGGCGGCGGGCCAGGTCCGCACGGTGTAGCCAGCGTCCTCTACGGCTGACTCCACCGCTGCCCGTTCGAAGGGCGTCTCGTGGGTCACCTGGACACGACCGGAATCTGCGTCGACCTGGACATCGACGATGCCCGGAAGGGCCGACAGCTCTGCGGTGACGGCACGTTCGCAGTGCTCGCAGGTCATCCCGTTCACCTGGAACTCGAACTCGGCCATGACCACTCCTCTTGACGCCGAACAACTTCCCCTAACTCTACATCGTGTCGTAGACGGGGTTGTCGGTGCGAGCGAGGTCAGGCGTGTGCGAGGGCTGCGGCGCGGCTCTTCTTCGGTGTCTTCCACCGGCGGAGGGTGAGCCGGTCGGCGCGAAGCTCCAGTCCCGGGTCGGCTGTCACACGCCCCATGGTCGCCAGGGCGTTGGCGAGGTGGACGGCGCCGGCCCGCCGGGCCGCGGCGTCGTCCGCGATGAGCTCGATCAGCAGGAGTGTGGCGCGCTTGAGCGCCCGCCCGGCGCGGAAACGTCGGGGCACGCAGAGGGCGTTGATCTCGGCGATCCGGACCGCCCACCCATGATGCTGACGCAGATGGGCACGCTCATGCTCGATCACCCGCGTGCAGCTGCGGCTCGTTCAACAGCTTTGTGAGGGCCGTTGACAGGAAGATCTCCGGGTCTCGGGAGGGCACGGCGCATGCGGTCGCCTCATCCGAGTCGAACCACACGAGGGTCACCCCGTCCGACTTCTCGCGGGAGACGGCGACCGGTGCGAAGCGACCGACGGCTTCGCGCCAGGAGTCGGCGAGCGGTTCCGCGGAGGCGGAGACGAAGGCGATCACCGCTGCGATAGCTCCGAGGCTGAGCCAGCCCACGACCGTCAGCATGAGTCCTTCGCCCCGGCTCGCCACGCTCACGCCGCCGACAGTAGACATGAGGGCGGTGGTCGCGGACGCCCCCGCGAGCCCGATGCCAGCGAACAGGGCGCTGAACCACAGGGTCAGTGCGGTACGCGGGTGGCGCACCTGCCATCGCCCGGCGGTCAGCACGAGAGGCGCAAGCAGCAGGACCAGCGCTGCCGCGGCGATGAGGGAGCCGGTGACGATCACCTGCTCACCTGCGCTTGCGGGACGTCTTGCCGGCGATCGCGCTGCGGAGCAGATCCAGGTCCTCCTCGGCGAGGTTTCCCGCGAACCGCAGCAGTGCGGCCTGCCGATCGCCGGCTCCGTCAAGGGCGGTCATCATCGACCGTCCGACGTGTTCGTCGCCGGTTCGAGCGGCATGGAAGCGGACCTTTCGCGGGGAGTCGCCGGAGCGAACGACGTCGCCCTTCTTCTGCAAGCGTTCCAGCGCGGTCATCAACGTCGTGTAGGCCGGGACGTGACCGGTGAACACAGCCTGGATGTCGCGCGCGCTCAAGGGCTCCGAGGCGCCCCAGAGGATGCGCATGACCTCGCCCTCGAGTTCGCCTCGTTCGCGCGTACGCTCTCCCGCCATCTGGTACCTCCGGCAGTCAGTCTAGTCGCCTTAGAATCTACATGATGTCGCAGACTTTTGGGCGTTCTGCTCGCTCCCATTGATCGCTCGTGCGCCTCAGTACGCGACGAACACGAAGCACCTCACGGGGGTGGATCGAACTACACGAATCCGGCCGACGAGTCGCCTAATCACGCGGTCGCCCGCTCCTGTGGCGGCCTCTCGACGAAGATCCACCAGCTCGTCGACAGCAACGGCCTGCCGATGGTCGCGCTGCTGACCGCGGGGCAGGCTGCGGCCGAGGACCGTCTCTTCGAGCGCGCCCGTACCACCACGGCCCCGACCGTGCGGTTGAACATCGTCGCACGGGTCACAAGCGTCCCATAGCACGGGTCGGATACTCGATGATGACCAAGCGGTCACGTTCACAAAGCTCGCTCTCGGAGCGGGTCGTAGATACGCACGTCGGCCCGGCCGATGCGGGGTATCCTGTTCGCCACACATGAAAGGTGAGAATCATGGGAACTGCGACTTGGAGTGCTCCGGTCACTGGCCTGACCTGTCGGGGGTGCGTTGACACAGCCTCGAAACAGCTGGGTGAGATCCGCGACATCGAGGGAGCACGGATCGAGATCGTTGCGGGTGGCGTCTCTATGGTAAGCGTCGATGCGACTCGTGAGCTGACAGATGATGAAGTAGCTGGAGCTCTCCGCGCAGGGGGCGCGTTCAACCTTGCCCGCTGATCCGGGGGCAGGTGGCGCAAACGTCATGGACGAAGTCGGGTTTGCTGTCGACGTTCTTTTCTTCGATGGCGCAGAGGAGCTCGATGCGGTGGGGCCGTGGGAGGTGCTGCGTTTCTGGGCTGACCTGGGTGACCGTCCGGTCGTTGTTCGTTCGGTCAGCGCCGATGGTGAGGCGGTAGCGTGCTCCAAGGGCCTTCGCGTGTCGGTCGATGGGGCTTTGGGTGATCGCACGCCTGACTTGGTTGTGATTCCGGGTGGGCCGGGCGCGGAGGTCTTCGCGTCGGATGACCGCCGGATAGCGCTGATCCGCAGTGCCGCTGAGGGTGGCGCGACCATGGCGCCTGTGTGCACGGGTGCGCAGGTTTTGGGAGCTGCTGGTTTGCTTCATGGGATCAGCGCGACCACACATTGGATGGCACGGAAGCACTTGCAGCTGATCTATCCCGACGTCATAGTGTCGTCGGGGAGGCGGTGGATCGACAGCGGTGCGGTAGTCACCAGTGCTGGGGTGTCTGCGGGGATTGATATGGCTCTGCACCTGGTTGACAGGTTCGACTCGCGAGCCGTCGCGCACCGCGTTTGCAGTGCGATGGAGTATGCGTGGCATCCGGAGGAACTTTCCGTTGATTCGTGATCTCTACTTCCTGTAGAGTTAGCGCATGCGATTTACTCGATCTTTCTTGCCGGCTGCCGTAGGTGTCGCGGCTGTTGCGACACTCGCTGGCTGCATTGCCACGTCAACCGATCATTCGCACCATGATGGGCGTGCCTCAGAGTCGTCTTCGTCCTCGAGGGGTCTGGACCAGGTACAGACTGATCCGTCGTGTCCGGCTGAGGCGTCACTGAGTTCCGTTCCTGAACGAGTCGTCACGATGGATGCGGGGGCTGCGGCGTTCCTCATCGAGCTCGGGGTGGGCGACACGATCGTGGGGACGGCTGCTCCCGACTTTAAGACCGATTTTTCGGGGGACTTGCGCGAGAAGCTTGATGCGTTGCCGGTGCTCGATGACGGGCGGGGGTCGGCGGAATCTGTCATTGCGGCGGAGCCTGACCTCGTAGCCGGAATCTCGCAGTATGAGTTCGGTGCGTTCGACGGTACGGCGTCTGTGGAACAACTCAAATCAGCGGGGTCGGCTGCGCTGTCCGCGTGCGGTGCTGTCCAGGACGGGCCGATGGAGAACATTGACGAGACCTATCGGTATATCACCGCACTCGCCACGGCCTTTGACATCCCTGAACGCGGCGAAAAACTAATCGAACGCATTCGCGATCAGGTGGAGGAAGCTGCGGCTGACACGAGCGACGTCGACGTGCCCGTTCTGACGTTGTCGTCAGTCCCCGACGCGGGCGCTGGCGTCAAAACCAGCGGGGGGTCGAGCTTTGCAAACGGCATCATTACGCTCGCGGGCGGCACGAATATCGCGCAGGGTGAGCTGCAGAATTTTGCCAGCTTGTCCGCGGAAACGGTGACCCAGGCCAACCCGGAGGTCATCGTGATCGTCTCTGGCTTCGCGAATGAGAGTGACGAGCAGTTGAAAGCGGCGATCATTGCCAGCCCGCTGCTTGCTCAGACTGACGCGGTCAAGGAGGGGAACGTCGTCGTTGTTCCACAGCGCATTCTCCTGTCGCCAAGCCTGCTGAATGCAGATGCGGTTCAAACCATCGCGGATGCTGTCAAAAACGCGGCCTGAACGAGAACGTCCCGCGCGAACAGGGGCGCTGCGCCGTGTTCCGATGGTGGTCATCGTTCTCGGGTTGGTCGTGGCGCTCTTGTTCGTGATGGTCATCAGTGTCGGCGTCGGCGCGGTCTCTATCAGCCCCGATGATGTCGTGAATCTCGTCATCTCGCGACTTTTCGGGGCCCCGGAAGCGGGGTCGTTGGATTTCATCGTGTGGGAACTGCGGGTGCCGCGTGTACTGCAGGCTGCAGTGATTGGTGCCGCTCTTGCTGTAGCCGGCGCGTGCGCGCAGATTCTGGTGCGAAATCCCATCGCTGACCCCTACGTTTTGGGGCTGTCATCCGGTGCTGGCGTGGCAGCCGTCGCCGTTATAACCGGTGTGGGCGTGACAACGTTCGGAGTGCTCCTGCTGCCTATCGCGGCGTTTCTCGGTGCGGCTGTGACGGGCCTCCTCGTGGCGGCGACCGCGACGTCACGATGGGGGCTTTCTGCCGGGCGACTCGTATTGTCCGGTGTCGCGATCGGTCAGTTGCTCGCTGGCGTGATGTCTTTTCTGCTCATCCGCGCAGGAAACTCCGATGCGACGCAGCAGGTCATGTTCTGGTTATTGGGAAGCCTTTCCGGTGCCCAGTGGCGGCTGTTTGTCATCATCGCGCCCGTCATCATCATCGCGGTACTGTTCGTCACGGCCATAAGCGGTCGTTTGGATTTGATGAGTCTTGGCGACGCACAGGCCGCAGCGTCCGGCGTGCATCCCGGACGCTCACGCTTCCTCGTCTTTGCCCTCGCATCGCTGATGACCGGGGCCGCGGTCGCCGTCTCCGGGGCGATTGGTTTCGTGGGGCTCATCGTGCCTCACATCGTGCGCCTGCTCGTCGGAGGAATGCACCGTCGCGTCGTGCCCGTCGCCGCCCTCATCGGCGCCATCCTTCTGAGCCTGGCGGATGTCGCGGCGCGCACGCTCCTCGCGCCCTCGGAGCTGCCCGTCGGGATCTTCACCGCTGCGATCGGCGTTCCTGTATTCATCCTGCTCATGCGCCGCAACAGTGCGACGGTCCTGGCATGAGCGCGGCCCCATCCGGCGCGTCCGACGTTGGCTTCGCACACGTGTCTATCCGCTACGGGGCCCATGTCGCTGTGGATGACGTTAGTGCGGAAATCACCGCCGGCACTGTCACCGGGGTCGTCGGACCCAACGGGTGCGGGAAGTCCAGTCTGCTAAGCCTCCTTACCGGCTACCACCCCGCGTACACGGGAATCGTGACTGTCGATGGTCAGAACATCGCGAGAATGCCACCCCGAGAACGCGCCGCACACATCGGAGTCATGCGTCAACACGCCGGCCCCATCCCCGACATCACCGTCGAGGAGCTCATCGCCATCGGTCCGCACCCGCTTCCCGCCGCACAGCTTAAGCAAGCGATCGCTCGTGTCGGGCTGGAAGATCTTGCCGGAAAGCCCCTCGCGACGCTATCGGGTGGCCAGCTTCAACGCGCACACCTCGCACGTTCCATCCGGCACAACCCCTCCCTGCTGGTCCTGGACGAACCCACCAACCACCTCGACGTTCGCCACAAGATCGTTCTCATGGAACTGCTCCGAGAACTGCGCATCACAGTCGTATGTGCCCTGCACGACCTCGACCTCGCAGCCCGATATTGTGACCACCTTCTTCTCCTGTCCGCCGGTGAACTGCATGCCCAAGGACCGTCCGACGAGGTCCTTTCAACCGCACGCGTACGCGCGACCTTCGGAGTCGAGACCGAGATGATAACTACAACAGACGGCGGTAAACACCTCGTCGTCCGTGCCGCCACTAGTCACCACGACGAGGGTCTGTCTGAGTAACGGTGTGTGAGGGTTCGGCCTGATCCGTAAGGAGATGGCCGTGGCTGACACGACCGAACTGTTGGACAACGAGATGATTGATCCTGTGACCGGGGAGATCATTGGGCTGACCCCGTTCGGTAGGTCCGGTGGTTGTGTGAGTCGTCCTGTTGCCCGGGGGTCCGGGCAGGGAGACTGGTCAGATCATGACGAACAGCAGGAAGCGTCACACTCCGGAGCAGGTCGTCCGTAAGCTCGGGCAGGCCGACAGGATGCTCGCGGGCGGGAGCGACATCGCCGGGGTGTGTCGAGAGCTCAGAGTGTCCGAGCAGACGTACTACCGGTGGCGGAACCAGTACGGCGGATTGAAGGCCGACGACGCGAAGCGGCTGAAGGAGCTCGAGAAGCAGAACGCCACGCT
>JBQGOU010000176.1:5778-7240 GCA_052086865.1 Cellulomonadaceae bacterium | reverse complement strand
GGCGTTGCGGGAGTTCTTCCCCGCCGCACTGATCGTCTTCGATGACCTGGCTAGTCAGGACAGTCTGGAGCTGCTCGGCCGGGCGCCCGCCCCTGACGCGGCGGCGGCCTTGTCGAAGCGGACAGTGACGGCGGCCCTGACCAGGGCGAACCGGCGCAACATCGAGGATCGGGCCGGGGAGATCCTGCGGGTCCTGCGCGCGCCGGAGCTTCGGCAGCCGGCCCCGGTCCAGCAGGCGTTCGCGGCGATCGTGACGGCCGAGACTGCCCTCATCGGAGCGTTGAACGTCCAGATCGAAGCGTTGGGCGAGGTGGTGAAGGACCATTTCGGTCACCACCCGGCAGCCGAGGTCATCACGAGCTTGCCGGGTCTCGGCCCGATCCTGGGCGCCCGTCTGCTGGGTGAGTTCGGTGACGATCCTGACCGCTACGCCGACGCGAAGGCCCGCAAGGCCTACGCCGGCACGGCCCCGGTCACGAAGGCGTCCGGGAAGGTCAAGGTCGTCCAGGCCCGCTTCGCTCGCAACAAGCGCTTGGCCGACGCCGCCCAGCAATGGGCCTTCTCCTCAATGCGCGGCTCTGCCGGCGCGAAGGCCTACTACCAACAACTCCGAGCCCGAGAGATCGGTCATCAGGCCGCGCTGCGCCAGCTCGCGAACCGCTGGATCGGGATCCTCCACGGCTGCCTCAAGACCGGCACTCTCTACGACGAACACACCGCCTGGGCCCACATCCTCGAACCCCATCCACACCCCGTGCTGGAGGCCGCTGCTTGACAGAACTAGAACCTGGGATGTCTGCCGCGAATTGTGTTGCAGGTCCACACGGGGAACGCAACACTCTGGTGGGTGATCACCGACGAGCGACTCCAGGAGATGGCAGACACCCTGGTGTCCGTTCCCGGCATTGTGGCCGTCGTCCTGGGAGGCAGCCGAGCCCGCGGCACCCACCACCAGGGCTCGGACGTCGACCTCGGCCTCTACTACCAAACAGACGCCCTCGACCTCCACGCCCTCACCCGCGCGTCACGCGCTTTCAGCGACACCGGGCACGTCGAGATCGCCGGCCCCGGTGGCTGGGGCCCCTGGGTGAACGGCGGCGGCTGGCTCACCGTCGACCACACCCCCGTCGACTGGATCCTGCGCGATCTCGGCCGCGTGCGCGAACAGGCCGACCGCGCCCGCCGCGGTCAGTTCGCCGTCCACCCCCAGCCCGGTCACCCGCTCGGCTTCCTGGACGTCAGCTACGCCGGCGAGATCGCCACGTGCCGGCCACTCGCCGACCCCGAAGGCGCCGTCACCGGCTTGGCCGCCAGTCTCGACCCGTACCCCGACCCTCTGCGCGTCGCGTTCGTCGACAACCTGTGGCAGACAGGGTTCCTAGTAGATGCCGCCCGCAAGGGCCTCCCCAAGAACGACAGCGCGTACGTCATGCTCTGCTGCTCGACCGCACTCATGCTCTGC
>JBQGOU010000176.1:0-5678 GCA_052086865.1 Cellulomonadaceae bacterium | reverse complement strand
TCATGCTCTGCTGCTCGACCGCACTCATGCTCTGCGCCCACGCCTGGCACGCCACCGCCGGGTCATGGCCCAACAACGAGAAAGGCCTCGTCGTCGACGTGGCCCGGCTCAATCTGAACACCCACAACTTCGCGACCAGAGCCAACGTGGCTTTGCACCCGCGCGAGCAGGTGGGTCTCAGCGAGGTCGTCGACACGGTTGCATCCATCGTGGAGGACACTCGCGCCGTTCTCCCTCGCCAACCGTGAATGACGCTCGCTCATGCCGCCGGTGGCGCACAGGCACTCTGGGTCCTCCTGGCGCATAGGCTCGCACTATGGCGCGTGTGAGGGTGCTCGGGGCAGGTGTCGTCGGATCGGTCTACGCCGCCCTACTGGCCGACGCCGGCCACGAGGTCACCCTGATCGCACGAGGATCGAGACTGGTCGACCTGCGCCGCCATGGACTGCACGTGGACCTCGACGGCCGGATCCTTGCACCCGAAGTGGCTGTGACGGAGTCACCGGAAGTCCCCGACTCTGACGTCCTGCTGGTCGCCGTTCGCGGTGACCAGTTGACTGCGGCCCTGGACGACATCGCAGCCAGCCCGGCTCGGTGGGTCTGGATGTTCACCAACCCCCTCGAGCTGCGCAGTGACGTGGTGGCTCGCGTGGGACGCGACCGGCTGGTCTGGTACTTCTCCGGTGTGGGCGGCGGCGTGAAGGACGGGCAGGTGACCGCCCACCGAGTCGGGCAGCAGCCCACCGTGGTCGAGGCCGGGGCAGCCGGCTCCGAGCTCGCGTCGCAGCTGCTCGGCGCGGTCGACCCCCACCTGCGGACCGAGCCGGACATGCACGCGTGGTTGGACACCCACACGGTGTTCGTGGCCGCCATGGCAGCCCTGGTCCTGGAGCAGCCCTTGGAAACGCGATCTCAGCGAGTGCGCAGCGCTGTCCTGCTGGTTCGGGCCATGCGGCAGGCCTTCGAGTCCCTCGAAGCGCAGGGGGCTCGCGTCACGCCGCGCAACCTGCGGATGATCTTCGGCCGGGTGCCCCTGCCGATCGCCGCCCTGTACTGGGCGGCGCAGCTGTCGCGGCCGGTGGTGCAGGTGTCCATGCGTCCCCACGCCACCGCAACCCGCACCACCGAACAGCGGGCCGTGGCCACCCACGCCCTCGACCTCGTGGGCCAGAACCCCGGCCTCTACCGCCGGCTGCTCGCTCCTTTGGTCGGCACCTGAGCGGGTGCTCGGAACGCACTACTTTGCCGCGGGGATCAAGCGATCTTGAAGCTTTCGTCACCGAAGCTGACCGCAACTTCGAGCTTGCCGCCGAGGGCCTGCACGTATCGGCGGAGCGTGTCGACCTGGGTGTGGTCGATGTCGCCCCGCTCGATCGCGGAGACCCGGTTCTGGGTGACCGACAACTCCTTGGCGAGCTCCACCTGGGTCATGTCGAACTGCTCGCGAAGTTCACGCAGCTTGTAGGCACGGACCTCGGCGAGCAAGCGCTTCTCGTGCGCCTCGACCGCCTCCCAGTTCGGGGGGCGTCGGGCGGCCAGGTCGTCCAGCGTGGTCATTGCCGTCCCTTTCGTAGGTGGTCGAGGTGGTCACGGTAACGACGTTCCGCGACCGGGATGTTCTTGGTGTACCAACGTTGCCAGTCGCCGGCCTTGTCGCCGGCCACCAGCATGATGGCCCGTCGTCTCGGGTCGAACGCGAACAGCATTCTGATCTCGCTGCGACCTGTGGAGCCGGGCCGCAGTTCCTTCAGGTTTTTCACATTGCTGCCCTTGATGGTGTCCACCAACGGTCTGCCCAAGGTGGGACCCTCACGGGACAAGACCCCGCAACGCGGCGAACACCTGGTCGTAGTCCTCGCTGCTGAGGCCGTCCAACCAGTCGTCGACCAGCGTCAGGTCCAGTTCCCACACAACACCAGAGTACAACTTGAGGGTTCTACAACAAAGCTATTGTGGAAAGATGGATAGCCACAGCAGCCTTGACTGACATGACCACGGCACAACCCCTTCTGCTCTTCGGGCAGGCAGACCCGCTGCTGCGTGCGGTCGCGGCCTACCTGGCCCGGTACAAGGGCCTTACCCGGACCCACACAGAGTCAGACCTACGCATCTGGCTGCGCTGGTGCGCCGAGCACCGCCTGGACCCCCTCCAGGCGCAGCGCGCACACATCGAGCTCTACCTGCGGTGGATGCAGGAAGTCCGCGGCTTCAAACCCTCCACCATCTCCCGACGCCTGTCGGTCGTGGTCGGCTTCTACCGCATCTGCGTCATCGACGGCGCCCTGGCCGTCTCGCCTGCCGACCACGTCCGACGGCCGAACGTGCCACCCGAGTCACCCACCCTCGGGCTGTCACACCTGCAATTCGAGGCCATGCTCACCGCGGGCAAGAACTCCGGCAACGTCAACGACTTCGCCCTGGTCGCCATGCTTGGGCTCCTCGGCCTGAGGATCTTCGAGGCCTGCGGGGCAAACATCGAGGACCTCGGCGAGGAACACGGCCACCGGGTGTTGAAGGTCAGGGGCAAGGGCGGCAAGGTCGTCCAAACCCCACTCCCACCCGCAGTCCAACGAGCCGTAGAGCGCGCCGTCGACGGCCGCACATCCGGGCCGATCCTGCGCTGCTCCCGCGGGAGCCGGATGGATCGCCACTCCGCGACCAGGCGCCTGCGTGCCCTGGCCAAGACCGCCGGGGTGACCACGGCGCGGATGCACCCTCACATGCTGCGCCACACCTTCGTCACCACCATGCTCGACGCCGGCGTGGATCTCCGCGACGTGCAGATCGCCGCCCGCCACGCGGACCCGCGAACGACCATGCGGTACGACCGCGCTCGCAACAACCGCGACCGTCACCCCAACTACATTCTCGCCGCCTACATGGCATCGGGGACATGACCAGGCAAACGCACTACTTTGCCGCCAGGCGCGCGCTCATCCGGCGGTGCGCAGGGCGTTCAGAAGATCCGGCAGGGCTGCGGAGTCGGCCAAGTGGAGTGTGGGTAGCTCGTCGGAGGTGAACCATCCGAGGGCGTCGTGCTCATCGGGGGCGGCGTTGACCGGGGTCCCCACCCAGTTGGTCGCCAGGAAGGCATGCTTGCGCAGCGTTGGGTTCGAGCAGGCCATCGGGAACGGAGTTGCGTCATCGATCTGGATGGCGAATTCCTCGAGACATTCGCGGCGTGCGGCGCTGTCGGCTGACTCGCCCGGCTCGACATGTCCTCCGGGTAGGTCCCAGCAGTCTGGGTAGTTCTCGCGGCTTGGATGGCGGTGCACGAGGAGCATCCGCCCGTTGTTGACGAGTGCCACGACGGCGATGTGGGTGGGCTGCGACGGTGCGGTCATGGATCGAGTGAAGCAGCTGGTACCGACATCCCAGCTGCTTGCTGCGACGCCACCTGGAAATCTGGTGGGCATTCCCGGTTCCTGTCCGGAAGGATGGGTCCATGCACAACCCCGACGCCCCTGAGATCTACGTCCTGCCGATCGAGGAGCAACTGCCCGTCTTCATCGACCAGCACCGAGACATCCTGGTGCTCATGCTCGACGGGCTGACCGAGCAAGAAGCGCGAGCATCCTTGGTGCCGTCCCGCACCACGCTGCTCGGCCTTGTGAAACATGCCACCTTCGTGGAGCGCGTCTGGTTTGCCGAGGCGGCGACAGGCAAGACGCGGGCAGAGTTGGGGATCGTTTCCGGCCCGGATGAGTCGTTCATCCTTGACCCCTCCGACACCATCACCTCAGTGCTTTCGGGTTATGAGGCCGCAGTGGAGCAGTCACGCGCGGCTGTGGCTGGGCTCTCGCTCACTGACGAGTTGCCTGGTAATCGGCGCGGTCCTGGGGTTACCCGCAAGTTTCGGACGGTTGGATTGGTTCAGGCGGCCCGTGTCAGGGCTGCCGCGTGTTGGGCTTCGAACTCGACTGGGGTCTGGTAGCCGATCGCTGAGTTGAGGCGCTTCGTGTTGTAGAAGTCGTAGATCCACTCCTCCACGCCCTGAATGGCCTGCTGGGGGGTGTCCCACTCGTAGCGGTCGTAGAACTCAGCCTTCAACACGGACCACTGGGATTCGATCATCGCATTGTCCCAGCACACCCCGGTGCGTCCCATTGACTGGTCGAGGTGGAGTTCCCGGCAGCACTCATACATCTGCTCGGAGGTGAATTGCGTGCCACGGTCGGAATGGATGATCACTTTCCTGGGCGCGTTCGGGCGAAGAATGCGAGCCCGGCGCAACGCCTCCTCCACGAGGTCCGTCGTCATGGTCGTCGACATGGCGGTTGCGATGACCTTCCGGGAGCAAGCGTCCTTGATGGCGCACAGGTACACCCACCCGGCCCGCGTCCTCAGGTAGGTGATGTCGGTGACCCACACGCGATCCACCTGCCCCGTGTCCCAGTGTCGCTTGACCCGGTCAGAGATCGAATGCGTGCGCGTCCCCGGTATCGTCGTCACCGGACGGAACCGGCGCGGGCTGATGCCCGCAAGGCCCTGACGGCGCATCGAGGCCGCCACCGTCTTACGATCCACCACCACCCCCTCACGGCGAAGCTGGGCGCACACACGCAGGTACCCGTACGTGCTTCGGGAGTCCACCCATATGCGGCGCACCGCCTCATCCAGGCGCCGACGCGCCCGGAGGCTGGGGAGAAGATGATCCCCATCCCGCTGCTGGGCCGCAACCCACGCGTAGTACCCGGAAGTGGACACTTTCAACAGGCGGGCCATCCGGGCAATCGGGTACCGAGCCTTCTCCGCCTGCATCAGCGTGTACTTCTCACTCACTGATGCTTCGCAGCGAAGAAGGCCGCTGCTTTTCCCAAGAACTCGTTGTCCATCCGCAGGTCCGCGTTCTCCTTGCGGAGCCGCTTCAACTCCTCGCGTTCATCCGGACTCAACGTGCTCGGCGTCATGGTCTCCTTCTCTGCCTTCACCCACCTGCCCAACAGTTGGGGACCCAGCCCCAGCTCCTGGGCGACCTCGGCGATCGTGCGACCCGAGTCGATCACCATCCTCGCCGCCTCATGGCGGTACTGGGCCGTGAACTTGCGACGCTGCCTCCGCGTCTTCTCGTTCCCCGTGCTCATGACAACACCTTCCCCCAGGGCCACCAGGCCCCGCCACATCAGGTGTCCGAAAAACCAGGGTAGGCCCATGACCCGGAAGTTTGAGGCGCTCCTGAAAGATTCTTAGTTCCGAAGATGACTGAAGCGCCCTGAGTTTGTTGGAGACTCCTGACCTTGGAAACGAGGATGGGGTTATGCCGAAGGAACTGGCGAATGGGAAGCCGACGACGCGTCGCTACTCGGTCGAGGAGAAGGCCGCCGCGGTGCGGATGGTGAGGACGCTGCGCGCGGAGCTGGGCGCCACGCAGGGGACGGTGCAGCGGGTCGCGACGCAGCTCGGTTACGGGGTCGAGTCCGTGCGGATGTGGGTCAAGCAGGCCGACGTCGACGACGGTGTCGTCCCCGGTGTGAGCTCGGCGGAGGAGCAGCGGGTGAAAGAGCTCGAGCAAGAGAATCGGGAGCTGCGCGGGGCCAACGAGGTGCTGAAACGGGCGGCGTCTTTCTTCGGGGCGGAGCTCGACCGCCACTACCGGAAGTAGTCGCGTTCATCGACGCGAACAAGGACGACGTCGTGGACGGTCGCCGGCTCGGAGTCGAGCTCATCTGCAGACTGAG
>JBQGOU010000175.1:0-7279 GCA_052086865.1 Cellulomonadaceae bacterium | reverse complement strand
CGGAGAGGTGCGCGACCGGGCGCTGCCCGCCGGAGAGGTGCGCGACCGGGCGCTGCCCGTGCCGTGTGGCCAGGTCGGTCAGCCCGAGGCCGTCGAGCACGCGCCCGAGCCGCGGCTCGGCGTCCCAGACCTCGGCGAGCTCGGCACGACGCAGCGCGGCGTCGTAGCGGTTCTGGGCCGCCGCGTCCGCGGTGGCCTGTGCGAGGGCCAGGGCGGCCTCCTCGAGGTCCCGTTCGACACCGCGGACCGACGCGAGGGCCGCACGGAGCGCCTCGGCCACGGTCGTGGCGCCGGCAAAGCTGGTCTCCTGGGGCAGGTACCCGAGGTCGAGTGGACGCTCGACACTTCCGGAGTCGGCCTCCTCGACACCGGCGAGTACACGCAGCAGGGTCGACTTGCCGGCGCCGTTCTCCCCGATCAGACCGATGCGCTGGCCGGGATGGACGGTCAGGTCGACACCACCCAGAACGGGACGGTCGGCGTAGCTGCGGCACACGGCGGCGGCGTGCAGGACGGGGGATTCGGGCATGGGATCACCAACCGGCGCCCGGTGGTGGGCGCATCGACGACGAGGGGTCGGGGCGGGTCAGATCCACATGGCAGCGAGCCTAGCCCGGCCGCGTCCGCATCGCCCGGTGTTTTCTGCCCGGTGTCTCTAGCGCGTGGGCGGGTTCGGCATGTCGAAGGGTCCGGGCGGCGGGTACGCTCGCCGCTGGGCGCGCCGGGCGCGCTCGAAGGACACCACGAGGTAGCCGAACGCCGCGCCCGCTGCGGCGAGCGCGACCAGCCCGATCGGTTCCTGCGCCCCGGTCGCCAGAAAGCTCTCCCAGGAGGAGGCGGGGGCCACGGGCGCGAGGGTGGCGTCCTCGCCGGCTGATGCCGCCGACTCCGAGGCGCTGGTCGCCGACTCCTGTGCCGCCGTGATCCTCGCCTCCGTCTGCGCCACGGCCGACGGCGCGTCGGGCAGGGAGGTGAACACCGCGCCCCACACGAGGGCGAAACCAAGCACCAGCGCGGCCACGCATGCCCCCAGCGGAGTCTCACGCGCACGCACGCGCCAGGGGCTCGCGTCGGACCAGAACCCGCGCACCACCAGGATCCAGATCTCCGCGTAAGCGGCGGCCAGGAGCAGCAGGACGGCACCGGGCAGCGAGTCGGTCCGCATACTCAGGCACGCGACGAGAGCGAGCGGAGGCGTCGCGACGAGGATGAGGCCCAGGACGGCGTCGGCCGCGGTCGGCTGCTCCAGCCGCTGGCCCGCGCGCGCGTAGGTCTCCGGGAGCTGGACGGGCTGGGTCATGCCCCGACTCTAGTGACCCTCGGGGCCGGGACTACCCTGGAGGGGACAACTCCACCCTGCCGAGGACCCATGCCGACCCCCACACTTCGTCGAATCGCCGGAACCACGCTTGCGCTCGGGCTCCTGCTCCCCGCGAGCGCCTGCGCGGAGGTGCACAGCACCGCCCAGGACGCGGGCGTGTCGATCACGCTGCCCGACGGCGCGGCGCTGCAGGAGTTCGTCGCCGGCGCACGGGCCCAGATCGACACGATCGGCGCCGACGTGAGCGCTCTGGGCGCACGGATCGGTGAGCTGCCGGACGCGGCGGGCAGGGCCACTCGCGAGGCGACCGACCGTGCGCAGGAGGCGCAGTCCGCGGCGCGCGCCGCACTCGACCAGGCCGCTGACGCCCGGGCCGGGGCGGAAGAGCGCCTGGCGGACGCCTACACCTCGATCGAGGACGCGCGCCAGGCAGCCACGACGGCCCTGGCGCAGCTGCAGGGATCCACCGGCGAGGCAGCCGACCAGACGCGCGCCGGGTTGGAGGACCTCGTGGCCTCCTTGTCCGAGCTCGAGGCCCAGGTCACCGGCGAGTAGACGCCCGCGGCGACGCAAACAGCTCGAAGCCGACGTCGTGCTCTGGGACAATCCTTCGTCGTGAGCAGCTCCGACCGTCCCGACCCCGCCCGGCGTTCGCGCCAGCGGCGTTCGGGGCGCCGTCCGGAGGGCGCCCACGGGCTCGAGCACACGCTGCGCAAGCGGGCCGCCGCGCGGCGCGCCGTCGAGGTTCCTGCGATCACCTATCCGCCCGAGCTGCCGGTCTCCGCGCACCGCACCGAGATCGCGGACGCGATCCGCGCGCACCAGGTAGTGATCGTGGCCGGGGCCACCGGTTCGGGCAAGACCACGCAGATCCCCAAGATCGCACTCGAGCTCGGCCGGGGCCGCGAGGGGCAGATCGGGCACACCCAGCCGCGCCGCATCGCGGCGCGCACGGTGGCCGAGCGCATCGCCGAGGAGCTGGGCGGCGAGCTCGGCGGGGTGGTCGGATACCAGGTCAGGTTCACGGACTCCTCGAGCGACTCGACGCTGGTCAAGGTGATGACGGACGGCATCCTGCTCGCCCAGATCCAGCGCGACCCGCTGCTGCGCGCCTACGACACGCTGATCATCGACGAGGCGCACGAGCGCAGCCTCAACATCGACTTCCTGCTCGGCTACCTGACGCAGCTGCTCCCCAAGCGCCCGGACCTCACGGTGATCATCACCTCGGCGACCATCGACTCCGAGCGCTTCGCCACGCACTTCGCCGACGCGGACGGGCGCCCCGCGCCGGTCGTGGAAGTCTCGGGCCGCACCTATCCCGTCGAGATCCGCTACCGCCCGCTGGCGCCGGACGAGGAGGACGCGCCGTCGTCGGGCCGGGGCAAGGGCCGCGAGGACCGCGATGTGATGACCGCAATCTGCGAGGCGGTGGACGAGCTGTTCGCCGTGGGCCCCGGGGACGTGCTGGTCTTCCTCTCGGGCGAGCGCGAGATCCGCGACGCCGATGACGCGCTGCGCGGCCACCTGGGTGAGCGCATGGACGGGCGGGGGCTGCCGACGTCGGTGGAGGTGCTACCACTGTTCTCCCGCCTCAGCGCCGCCGAGCAGCACCGCGTGTTCGCCCCGCACGGCGGGCGCCGCGTGGTGCTCGCCACGAACGTCGCCGAGACCTCGCTGACGGTTCCCGGCATCCGGTACGTCGTGGACCCGGGCACCGCCCGCATCTCGCGCTACTCCAAGGCCACCAAGGTTCAGCGCCTGCCGATCGAGCCCATCTCCCAGGCCAGCGCGAACCAACGCTCCGGGCGCTGCGGGCGCGTCGCGGAGGGCGTGGCGATCCGGTTGTACTCCGAGTCCGACTTCGCCTCCAGGCCCGAGTTCACCGAGCCGGAGATCCTGCGCACCTCCCTGGCCAGCGTCATCCTGCAGATGATCTCCGCCGGGGTGACGTCCGGCCCCGAGGATGTGGCGGAGTTCCCGTTCATCGACCCCCCCGACACCCGGGCGATCCGGGACGGCGTGCAGCTGCTCACCGAGCTGGGCGCGCTGGGCACCGAGGCGGAGCGCACCGGCCAGGGGTACCGCACCCGGCTGACCGCCGTCGGGCGCCAGCTGTCCCGGCTGCCCGTCGATCCGCGCCTGGGCCGGATGATCATCGAGGGCGCCCGGCACGGCGTGGCGCGCGAGGTCATCATCGTCACCGCGGCCCTGACCATCCAGGACCCGCGCGAGCGGCCCACCGAGCAGCGCGCGCACGCGGACCAGCTGCACGCCCGGTTCGCGGACCCGACGTCGGACTTCCTGACCTATCTGAACCTGTGGGAGTACCTCAAGGCCTCGCGCCGCGAGCTGTCCTCAAGTGCGTTCCGGCGCCGCTGCAAGGGCGAGTTCGTGAACTTCCTGCGGGTGCGCGAGTGGCAGGACCTGGTCGGCCAGCTCAAGGACATAGCCCTCGGCATGGACCTCGAGGTCAAGGCCGCCGGTGCCCGCGCCGTCGTCTCCGACTCCGGTCCCCGCGGCACGGTGCGCCGCGCCGGATCCGGGGCGCGCGCCCTGAGCGCCGTCGAGGCAGCCGCCGAGGCGTCGTCGCGAGACGGCGACACCGACCCCGTGAACCACCACCTTGCCTGGGATGCTGACACGATCCACCGCGCCCTGCTGGCCGGCCTGCTCTCGCATCTGGGCATGCAGCAGACCACCGAGGTCAAAGCCGTCCAGGGCCGCCCGAGCGCTGCGGACCGCCGCGCGGCGCGCCACGCCCGCAACGACTACCTGGGTGCCCGCGGCGCGCGGTTCGCAATCTTCCCCGGCTCGGCCGTGGTGAAGAAGCCCCCGGCGTGGATCATGTCGGCCGAGCTGGTGGAGACCTCACGGCTGTGGGCCAGGGACGTGGCCCGGGTGCAGCCCGAATGGGCCGAGGAGCTGGGCGCGCACCTGGTCAAGCGGGTGTACTCCGAGCCGCACTGGTCCACCAAGCAGGGCGCGGCGCTGGCCTACGAGAAGGTGCTGCTGTACGGGCTGCCGATCGTCGCGAAGCGGACCGTGCTGTTCGGCACGGTCGACCCGGCCCAGGCCCGCGAGCTGTTCATCCGGCACGCCCTGGTGCAGGGGGAGTGGACCACCCACCACGCGTTCTTCGCGGCCAACCGGGCGCTGCTCGAGGAGGCCGGGGAGCTTGAGGCCCGGGCCCGGCGGCGCGACCTGGTGGTCGACGACGACGTCCTGTACGAGTTCTACGACCAGCGCATCCCTGACACGGTCGTCTCCGCGCGCCACTTCGACTCGTGGTGGAAGTCCGCGCGCCGCACGGACCCGGAGCTGCTGACCTTCACCCCGGAGCTGCTGGTGCCCGAGGGCGCGGCGGAGGTCGACGCGCAGCGCTTCCCCGACACCTGGGAACAGGGCGACCTGCGCCTGGCGCTGACCTACCAGTTCACCCCCGGCACGGCCGCCGACGGCGTGACGGTGCATGTGCCGATCGCGGTGCTGGACCGGGTGCAGCCGCAGGGTTTTGACTGGCTTGTGCCCGGCATGCTGGACGAGCTGACGGTGGCCTGGATCCGCGCGCTGCCCAAGTCGGTGCGGGTCCAGCTGGTGCCCGCACCCGACGTCGCCCGGGAGATCGTCGGATGGCTCGGCGAGCACGAGCCGAGCTGGGCGGACGTGACCCGCGCGGGGGACATGGCGCCGTCCTTCCCCCAGGTCTTCGCCCGCGCGGTGCGCGCGCTGCGGGACGTGGTGGTGCCGCCCGAGGCGTTCGACCCGAGCCGACTGCCCGCGCACCTGCGGGTGACCTTCCGGGTCTCGGACGAGCGCGGCGTCATCCTCGACGAGGGCCCCGACCTGCTGGCGCTGCAGCGCCGGCTCGCCCCGCAGGCGCAGGCCGCGGTGCGCTCCGCGGTCAGGAACGCCGTCGGCACCGCAATGCGCGAGGCGCAGGCTGCCGCGGCCGGATCGCGGAATCCGCACCAGGGACCACACAAAGGGGTCCTGAGCGCGGATTCCGAGGTGTCGACGGCGCCCAGCGCCGCTCCGCCCATTGCCGAGCAGCCGGGCCTCGCGACCTGGCCCACCGATCTTGACGCGATACCGCTCGAGGTCGCCACTCCGGTCGGCACCGGCGCGGGCGCCATGACCGTGCGCGGGTACCCGGCGCTTGTGGTCGAGCTCGCACCCCGCGCCAAGGGCGCCCGCAACGAGCCGGCCGTGGCCCTGCGTGTGCTCGCGGACCAGCGCCGTCAGCGCCCCGAGCACGAGCGCGGCGTGCAGCAGCTGCTCCTCACCGAGACGGCGCTTCCCGCCGCACGGGTCACCTCACGCTGGTCCGGCACCCAGGCCCTGACCTTGGCGGCAAGTCCCTATCCGAACACCGAGGCGCTCGTCGCGGACGTCCAGCTCGCTGCGGTCCGCGATCTGACCTCAGGCCGCGAGGCCGGAATCCCGGCGGCCGCGGACATCCGCGACCGCCCCACCTACGAGGCGGCGCGGGCCGCCGTGCGCGGGCGGCTCGAGGACCGGGTGCACCTCATCGTCGGACATGTGGTCGCTGCGCTGACGGCGGCACGCGACGTCGACGCACAGGTGCGAGCCACCAGCAGCCTTGCGCTGCTGAACACGCTGACCGACGTGCGCGACCACGTCGCACGCCTGGTGCACGACGGCTTTGTCGGCCGGACCCCGCCCGACCAGCTCGCGCATCTGACCCGCTACCTGCGGGGGGATCTGTACCGCCTGGAGAAGGCGGCGGGGAACCCGAACCGCGACGCCGAGCTCGCCTGGCGGGTGCGCGACGTCGAGGAGGGCTGGCAGCGGGCCCGGGCCGCGGCCGCCGACGGTCCGCCGAACCAGGCCCGGGCGGCCGAGCTCGCCGGCGTGCGGTGGATGCTCGAGGAGCTGCGCGTATCCCTGTTCGCCCAGCAGCTGGGCACCGCGGGGCCGGTGAGCGAGAAACGCATCCGCAAGGTGCTCGGCGGCTGGTGAGCCGGTCCGGACGCCCCTAGACCCCGCGCCGAAAGCACCGGGCGCGGGCGAGCCGCTCGGGGTCGTAGCCCACCCACTTGGCCGACGGCACGTCCTGGCGTGGCACCTCGCGAAAACCGAGGCGCAGGAAGAACCGGCCCGCCGCGTCGGAGACGGTGACCGCGAACACGGCGCCGAGCCCCAGGGCCGCGGCACGCTCGACGAGCCCCTCCACGAGCATCTCCCCGGCGCCGGCGCCGGAGAACTCGCTCACCGTGACAAGGCCGGAGATCTCGCCCAGCCCTTCGCGCCCGTAGGCGTCGGTTTCGAGGCCGACCACGCCGGCCAGATGTCCCGTGCGCGCCACCCGGGCCCCAAGGCCGTGCACCGCCATACGGGCCACCTGCGACCGGGTGCGCGGCTTGAGAATACCGGCCCGCACGCCCTGCGCCACCAGCCGCTCGACGGCGGGCAGGTCGTCCACCCGCAGCTCGGAGAGCTCCAGGTACTGTCCGAGCGTGAGGACGCTGCCGGCGCCGTCGAAGGTGAACAGCTCGGTCTCGATCTCGCCGGCACGGCACAGGTTCACGCTCGCCGCGCCGTGGCGCAGCGCATGCTCGGCGGCCGGCAGCAGGCTCTCGTCCCCACGCCGCGCCAGCTCGGCGGCGAACTGGGCACGGTGCCGGCGCAGGTTCACGAAGCTCCGCGGCGGGTCGCCCCAGCCGCCGCCCGGATCGGTGAGCACCAGCTTGGTGGCGCGCAGGTGTCCCGAGACGAGGCCGGCGGTCCGGGCGACGGCGGCCGGGTCGGGCGCGATCACGACGAGGACCCGCTCGTCCGCCGCCAGCACCCACAGGTCCGCCAAGTCGCCGTCGGCCCAGCCGGTCGGCGCGAGGAGGACGGCGGCCACGGCACCGGCCGTGGCGGCGGCGGCGCACACCGCGGCCGCGACGCCGTCGTCCGCGACGACCACCACCAGGCGGGTGTCCCCGGGCG
>JBQGOU010000174.1:6819-7289 GCA_052086865.1 Cellulomonadaceae bacterium | reverse complement strand
CTGCGCCGTGGCAGCAGCCGGTTGCGCAGCCTGCTCCGGTGGCGCCGTCGGCGGAGCCTGCGCCGTGGCAGCAGCCGGTTGCGCAGCCTGCTCCGGTGGCGCCGTCGGCGGAGCCTGCGCCGTGGCAGCAGCCGGTTGCGCAGCCTGCTCCGGTGGCGCCGTCGGCGGAAGCCCCCGCTCCGCAGGCGACGCACGGGTACACGGCTGCTCAGGCCGCGGACCCCGCGACGGACCTCGCGCTGCTCGGCCAGATCGCCGAACACGCCCCTGAGCTGCGCGTGTACGTGGCGCAGAACCCCTCGGCCTACCCGGGCCTGCTCGACTGGCTCGGCGGTCTCGGTGACCCGCAGGTCGATGCCGCCCTCCGGGCGCGCGGCCACCAGGGCTGACGGGGCACGCATCCCACGACGAGAAGGGGCGGGTGGGGCCCCCCCGGGACCCGCCCCCCCCCGCGGGCGGGCGGGCGCGGG
>JBQGOU010000174.1:0-6809 GCA_052086865.1 Cellulomonadaceae bacterium | reverse complement strand
CGGGGGTGCCGGGCCCCCCCCCCCCCCCCCCGCGGGCCGGGACCCCCCCCGGGCACAACCGGCCCTCCTCATTGCGCGCTCGAGCGCGGGGGTGCGAGCGCTCAGTACACGATCACGGTGGTGCCTTCCGGGGCTTGCCACACGTCCCAGACGTAGTCCATCGCGGCATTGGTCACGCGGATGCACCCGTGCGAGGCGGGCCAGGCCGGAACGGACCCCGATCCGTGCAGGGCGATCCCGCCGTTGAAGAACTTGGGCCGCCACATGTCCCCGAGCTCCAGGCCGGAGGCGTAGTTGGCGTTCACCTGGCGGTTGACCGCATACGAGCCGGTGGGTGTCGTCGCCCGGTAGGTGCGCCCCTTCGCCTCGAACGTCTCGCCGTTGCCGGAGGACGCGTTGAAGGCCTTCTGCACCGTGCCGTCGGTGACCAGGAGAACCAGCTGGCGCTGCAGGTCGATCTCGATGACCTTGCCCTCGGTCGAGTGCGCCTGCGGACGCACCCCCGAGTCCAGCGCCGCCTTCGTGTCCGGGCCGACGACGCCGTCGCGGTACAGCCCGGCCGCCTTCTGCAGCGCCATCACCCCCTGCTGCGTGCCGTAGCCGAACTCACCGTCCACGGAGACCGTCCCGTAGCCGAGCTCGTCGAGCCGTTGCTGCAACGCCTGCACGACCTCGCCGGAGTCGCCGCGCGCGATCTGGTCCGACGCGGGCTCCTCGGTGGGTTCCTCCGTCGGCTCCTCCGTCGGTTCCGCAGTGGGTTCCTCGCTGGGCTCCTCCGTCGGTTCCGCAGTGGGTTCCTCGGTCGGCTCCTCGGTGGGTTCCGGCGCCTGCGTCGTCGTCGGTGCCGGCTGCGCGGTGGGCGCCGTCGTCGCCTCGCCGTTCTCCTGGTCCGACCCGGTTGAGCACCCGGTGAGGACCAGGGCACCGGCGAGCGCCGTGGCGGCGAGGCCCCGGGCCGTGCGGTGTCGTGCTGCTGTCATGCTGAGTTCCCCCTTGTGGAAGCGCTGTCAAGACGCTCGTTCATGATCTCCCCTTGCTATGTCGGACGCGCGGGCACGCATGACCGTTGGGGGGAGATCGTTATCGGAACGAGTCCGGCCCGCGCCGCGCTCAGACCCAGCTCGGCAGCCACATGTGCGCCCGCCAGAACCACGTCGGCACGTTCAGGGCCGTCCAGATCGGGTAGAAGAGCACGCTGACGACGGCGATGATGACGAGCACCACCGCGATGAACGCTCGGGTCCGGGCGCGTCTGGCCGGATTGTCGGCCGACCGTTCCCAGAGCACCACGAACGCGTAGGCCAGGGTGAGGTAGACGAACGGCGCGAAGGCGATCGTGTAGAACGTGAAGATCGTGCGGTGGGCATATCCCAACCAGGGCACCCACCCTGCGACCACGCCGCTGAGCACCGCGACGGCTCGCCAGTCCTGGCGTCGCACGACCATCCAGATCGCGAGCACGACGGCGAGCGTGCCGAGCCACCAGATCACCGGGTTGCCCAGTGAGGTGATCGCCTGGGTGCACCGATCCCACTCGCATGTGCCGCCCACGGGGATCGGCTCGCCGCGGTCCTGGGACTGGTAGTAGAACGACGTCGGGCGCCACTGCAGCAACCAGCCCAGCGGATGGGCCTGGTAGGTGTGGGGGGAGGACAGGTTGTTGTGGAACTCCCACATCTGCCCGTGGTAGTGCCACAGCGAGCGCAGGGCCTCCGGCAGCCACTGAACCCCCTCGCCGGGGTGGTCCGCGGCCCAGGTGCGTCCCCAGGACTTCGGGTTGGCGAACCAGCCGGCCCAGGACGTGAGGTACGTCGCGGCGGCGACCGGCAGCATTGTCGCGGCCGCCGGCAGGGCGTCCTTGACCAGCGTGCCGACCGGCCAGCCGGTCACCCCGATGCGGCGCCGCGCCGTGGCGTCCCACAGCACGGACACCACGGCGAACACCGCGAGGAAGTACATACCGGACCATTTGGTGCCGATGCACAGCCCGAGCGCCACGGCCGCGGCGAGTCGGTACCAGCGCAGGCCGGACGATGGTCCGAACCGTCCCAGCGGACGGCCGGCGTCGAGCAGCTGGGCCGCGCGGTCGGCCAGGATCCGCCGGGACCGGAACCGGTCCGCGACGAGCAGGGCGAAGGCAACCAGCGCCCAGAACATCACGAAGCTGTCGAGCAGCCCGGTGCGGGCGTGGACAATGGCCGCGCCGTCCACCGCGAACAGGCCACCGGCCACCACGCCGGCGGCCGTCGAGGAGAACAGGCGCCGCGCGACCCGCGCGACGATGAGGACAGCCAGGATCCCGACCACGGCCGTCGCCAGCCGCCACGACGCCGGGTTGTCCGCGCCGAGCAGGCGCATCCCTCCGGCGATCATCCATTTGCCAACCGGCGGGTGCACCACATAGTCGGCCTTGTCGAGGAACACATCCCGGTTGCCGGCCTCGAAGTCGGCATTGGGCTCGTCCGGCCAGTCCGCGTCGAAACCGACCATCAGCAGCGTGTATGCCTGCTTGACGTAGTACGTCTCGTCGAACACCAGGGTGGGCGGCCGGGCGAGGTCCCACAGCCGCAGCACCGCCGCCAGCAGAGTCACCGAGAGCGGGCCGATCCATCCCCACAGGCGCTCGCGGGCGGTGGCGCCGAGCCGCAGGGCTCGTTCCCCGAGCAGCGCGACCAGCAGGCGCTCGTGGGTGCTGGCCGTGTCCGGGGTGTCCTGCGTCCCGTCCGGCGCGTGCTCCGCGCGAGTCGCGTCCTCGGACGCGTGTGGCGCCGCGGCGATCGGCTCCGCGGCAGGGGTGCCGGCGGGCGGTGTCGTGGGCGAGGTCACGCACGCCATCGTAGGGGTGCACGCCGCCCGGCACCGCCTGCGTGGGACAGTAGGTCCATGCCAGGTCATCTCGTCCTCGCGGCCACGCCGATCGGCAACACCGAGGACGCCTCACCGCGCCTGCGGCGCCTACTCGCCGAAGCCGACGTCGTCGCTGCGGAGGACACACGCCGCCTGCATGCGCTCGCCGGACGGCTCGAGGTCAAGGTTCCGGGCCGCGTCGTGTCCTACCACGAGCACAACGAGACGGCTCGCGCCGACGAGCTGCTCGATGTCGTCGAGGGCGGCGGAACCGTGCTTCTCGTCACCGACGCCGGCATGCCCTCCGTCTCGGACCCCGGGTACCGGATCGTGACCCGGGCCGTGGAGCGAGACCTGCCCGTGACCACGGCGCCCGGGCCCAGCGCCGTACTGGCTGCCCTGGCCGTCTCCGGTCTGGCCACCGACAGGTTCTGCTTCGAAGGCTTCCCGCCTCGCAAGGGGGGCGAACGCGGCCGGACGTTGCACGCACTCGCCGACGAGCCCCGCACGATGGTCTTCTTCGAGTCGCCGCACCGCGTGGCGGACACGCTGGCGGCGATGGCCCGGGCGTTTGGCCCGGACCGGCCCGCAGCCGTGTGCCGGGAGCTGACCAAGACCTACGAGGAGGTGCTGCGCGGGGGGCTCGGCGAGCTGGCCGACCGCGCGGCCTGCGAGCAGCTGCGCGGGGAGATTGCCGTCGTCGTCGCCGGGCACGAGCGGGAGGCGGCCTCGGCCTCGTCGCCCGAGCTCGTCGCCGAGGTGCTCGCCCGCGCGGAGGCGGGCGAGCGGCTCAAAGAGGCGGTGGCCGACGTCGCCCTGTCCGCCGGGGTCTCCAAGCGCGAGCTCTACGCCGCCGCGCTCGCGGCGAAGGGTCGCTGAGCGCCGACTGGCCTCGCAGACGCCTGGTCAATCCGCGGATTCCGCGCTGTGGACGGCTGGGAGTGGTCCTACGCGCGGATTCCGAGCGCTGGACGGCTGAGAGTGGTCCTGGGTGCGGATTCCGCGCTGTGGACGGCTGAGAGTGGTCCTGCGCGCGGATTCCGCGCGGGGGACGGACCAGGCTCAGAGCCCGGCAGCGTCCGAGGTGACGAGCTCGACGCCCGCCGCCGCCATGGCCACGCGTGCGGCCTCGCCCTGCTCGGGGCTGACCGGAACCGTCAGATCCGTGAACACGCGCACGGCGAAGCCCAGCGAGGCGCCGTCGAGCGCGGTGTCCCGCACACAGTGGGATTCCGCGATGCCGACGACGTCGAGGTGTGTCACCCCCTCCGAGCGCAGCACCTCCTCGAGCGGGCGTCCGCCGGCATTCAGCCCCTCGAAGCCCGAGTAGGCCGCCGAGTACATGCCCTTGCGCACGCTGACGTCCGGGGAGAGCTCGGCCAGCGCCGGGTGCAGCTCGGCCTCTGCGGTGCCGGCGACGCCGTGCGGCGGCCAGGTGTCGACGAAGTCCGGGACGGCCGGCGGGATGGCGAAGTGCTCGCCGGGGTCGATGTGCCAGTCCTGGGTGGTGACGACCAGGTCGTAGTCCGCGCGGTGGCGCGCTGCGAACCAGGCGATCGCCTCCGCTGTGGCGTGGCCGCCGGTGACGCCCAGAGCCCCGCCCTCGCAGAACGTGGGCTGCACGTCGACGACGATCAGTGCGCGCCGTGCTGGGTCCTGGGCCTCCTGCGTGCTCGTCATGTCTCCACTGTGCCATCCCATGCCCTCCGGCGGAGGCCGGCGGTGCCATCCCGGGCCCGTCGACGCAGGCATACGGCAGGATGGACGGATGAGAGCCCGTCCGCTCGCCGCCGCGACCGTCGTCGCGCTGCTCGGCCTGGGCGCGTGCACGGGCGAGGAGGCTGGTCCGGACCCCAGTGCTTCGGTCTCGACCCCGACGCCGACCTCCGAGACGCCGTCCGCCGCGCCGGAACCGCTGGTGCCGGACGTCCCGGACGTGCCCGACGTCCCCTCCGTCAGTGTGACGGAGGTCGAGACGGTGACCGGAGAGCTGCCGGTGCCGTGGGGCATGGCGTTGCTGCCGGACGGGGCGCTGCTCGTCACGCTGCGCGACGAGGCCCGCGTGGTCCGCGTCGATCTGACCACGGGGGAGCAGACGGTGCTGGGCGGCCCGGGTGCCGCAGCGCTGGCCGACGCCACGGTTCCCGGCGGTGAGGGCGGGCTCCTGGGCGTCGCGGTGGCGCCGGAGCAGGATGACGCCGGCGTGCTGGTCTATCTGTTCCGCACGGGTGTGCAGGGCAACGAGGTGCTGCGCACGAGGCTGCAGGGTACGGAGCTTGCGGAGCCCGAGATTCTGTTCGACGCGATTCCGGCCGCCTCGGTCCACAACGGCGGCGCGCTCGCATTCGGGCCGGACGGCATGCTCTACGTCGGCACGGGGGATGCCAGCGCGCCCGACTCCGCCCAGGACCCGGACTCACTGGCCGGCAAGATCCTGCGCCTGGACCCCGACGGCTCCCCGGCGCCGGGCAACCCTGTGCCGGGCTCGGCCCTGTGGACGCTCGGGCACCGCAACGTCCAAGGCTTCGGTTGGGACGCGCAGGGACGGATGTATGCCTCGGAGTTCGGCGCGAACACCGTCGACGAGCTCAACGTCGTCGTGGCGGGCGAGAACTACGGCTGGCCCGAGGTCGAGGGGGCCGGAGGGCTCGGCCAAGGCTTCGTCGACCCGGTGGTGACCTGGGCGACGAGCGAGGCCTCGCCCAGCGGCCTCGCGGTGACCGCCGACGGCATCTACCTCGCCGGCCTGCGCGGCGAGCGGCTGTGGCGCGTCCCACTGGCCCGGGTGGTGGCCGGCGTGCCGGCCGATCCCCAGGCCCTGCTCACGGGTGCGTACGGCCGGCTGCGCGGCGTCCTCGCTCTGCCCGACGGCGGGCTGCTGGCCACCACGAGCAACACCGACGGGCGCGGCGACCCCCGCGAGAGCGACGACCAGCTGCTGCGGATCACTCTCGGCGGCTGAGCCCGCCCCGACTCGACGACGCTCTAGGATTGCCGCATGGCTTCTGCGCGCAAGGCGTTCTACCTGACCACGCCCATCTACTACGTGAACGACGCCCCCCACATCGGGCACGCGTACACGACCGTGGCGGGCGACGTCATCACCCGCTGGCACCGCCAGCGCCAGGAGCCGGTCTGGTTCCTGACCGGCACGGACGAGCACGGGCAGAAGGTCATGCGCACCGCCGAGGCGCACGGGGTGTCCCCGCAGGAGTGGGCTGACCGGCTGGTGCACGATGCGTGGAAGCCGGTCCTGAAGACGCTGGACGCGGCGAACGACGACTTCATCCGCACCACCGACGAGCGTCACGTGGTCGCCGTGCAGCGCTTCATCCAGTCGCTGCACGATGCGGGGGAGATCTACACCGGCGCCTACGAGGGCTACTACTCGGTGCGCAGTGAGGAGTTCGTGCCCCCGGGCGAGGTGGGCGACGGGGAGGGGGAGGACGCCGGGCACAAGATCTCGACGCGTACCGGGGAGCGCCTGGAGCAGCTCAGCGAGCAGAACTACTTCTTCCGCCTCAGCGCCTACCAGGACCGGCTGCTCGAGCACTACGAGGCGCATCCGGAGTTCGTGCAGCCCGCCAGCGCCCGTAACGAGGTGCTGGCCTTTGTGCGCCAGGGCCTGCAGGACCTGTCGATCTCGCGGAACACCTTCGACTGGGGCATCCCCATCCCGTGGGACACCTCCCATGTGTTGTACGTCTGGTTCGACGCCCTGCTCAACTACGCCACCGCCGTCGGGCTCGAGAGCGACGACCCGGCGCAGCGGGAGAAGTTCGCACACACGTGGCCTGCCGACGTGCACATCGTCGGCAAGGACATCCTGCGCTTCCACGCCGTGATCTGGCCGGCCATGCTCATGGCCGCTGGCCTTGAGCTGCCCAAGACCGTCTTCGCACACGGCTGGCTGCTGGTGGGCGGGGAGAAGATGAGCAAGTCCAAGCTCAACGGCATCGCCC
>JBQGOU010000173.1:1287-7391 GCA_052086865.1 Cellulomonadaceae bacterium | reverse complement strand
GAGGTAGCCGGTGGCCTGCACCGGCACGCGCAGCCCCAGCTCGGCGGCGACGTCGTGCACCTGCGGGTCGCCGTAGGTCCACACCTCGTCGTAGAAGCGGTCCAGCGCCTCGTCGCCGCGGTCGCGCCGCCACTCGGCGCGGGTGGTGTCCGGGTCGTCCAGGACGTCGCGCACCCCGAGGACCACGCGGGTGCCCTGGCGGCGGGTCTGCTCGAGGGCGGCGGTCAGCTCCCCGTGGAAGCCCCAGGGATGCTTGTCCACCACCAGCAGGTCGGGGTCGAAGGTGGTGACCGCGGCACGCAGCACCTCCGAGCGCATGAGCAGGGTGGCCTCCAGGCCCACGCTGAGGTGGCGTGAGCCGTAGTCACCGCCGGCGTCCTTGGCGAGCGCAGGCACGGCGACGAGGTCGACGCCTGCTGGCCGGCGCATTGCGGCCGCCTCGGGAGCACCGGTCAGCAGCAGCACGTCCGCACCCCGGGGGGCGAGCGCGGCGGCGATCGCCAGGTTGCGGCGGATGTGCCCCAGACCCTGGGCGTCGTGGGAGTACAGCGCGATCCGCGGGCGGGAGTCAGCCGGTGCGCCCGTGCGGCGCGCCATACCGAACAGTCGGCCGGCGACGTGGGGTGAGGTGACCATGTCCCTCACACTGGGCGCCGTGCAGGAGAACGCGATGAGTCCCCGATGACAGAGTTCTCATCTGGCGCACCCGTACTCTGGACAGCGTGACCCGTGGACGATTCCCCCGCGCGCTCTACGCACGCGGCTCCGAGCCCGATGCCCGGTTCTCCCTGGCGAATGAGCGCACGTTCCTGGCGTGGGTGGGGGCCGGACTGGCGCTGATCTCCGTCGGCGTGGGCCTCGAGTCCCTCGCCCTGAACCTGGAACCGCACCTGCGCCTGGCTGCGGCCGCGGTGCTGGTGCTGGGCGGGACGGCATGTCCCGTCCAGGCCTGGTTCGGCTGGCGTCGGGTCGAGGGAGCCCTGCGCGAGGGCCGCCCCCTGCCCTCCGCCCAGCTCCTGTGGCTGCTGCCATGCGTGATCGCGGCAGCCGGCACCCTGATCCTGCTCGGGATGTTCCTCGCATGAGCACGGACGCCGGGCCGCAGGGAGCAGGACTGCAGCCCGAGCGGACCTCGCTGGCGTGGCGGCGCGTGGCGCTCGCCCTGCTGGTGCTCGCCGCGGCGGCACCGCAGGTGACCTGGCCGGTGCTCGGGGCGTGGTCGCTTGCGCCGTCGGCGGCCGTTGCCGGCGGGGCGCTGTGGCTGTTCCACGCCGAGCGGCGTCGCTACCAGCGCATGCCCGAGCCCGACGGACGCCTCGTGCTGGCCGTCGCCGCGGGCGCCGCCGTGCTCGCGCTCGTGGCGGCGGCAGCGGTGACCGTGAGCATCCTCGACTAGCGCAGCGCGCTCAGCACGACCTGCTCAAGCTCGGCGATGCCGCCGTCCACCCGGTGCCCGTCGACAAAGAACGTCGGCGTGCCGTTGACCCCGCTGCGGATGCCGCCCTCGAGGTCCGCCTCGATGCGCGCATCGTAGCGACGGGTCTGCACGGCCTGCTCGAGGGACGCCGTGGACAGCCCCAGCTGCTCGCAGATACCCGTGTACAGCTGGGGCCCGAGCTCGTCCTGGTACTCGAACAACAGGTCGTGCGCCTGCCAGAAGCGGCCCGACTCCCCCGCGAGCTCGGCCAGGTAGGCCGCATCGACCGCCTCGGGGTGCAGATCGGTCAGGGGGAAGTGGCGGAACACGAAGCGCACCTGGCCTGCGAGCTGGTCGAGCAGCTCGCGGACGACGGGGGCCGCCTCGCGGCAGTACGGGCACTGGTAGTCCCCGTACTCGACGACGGTGACGGGCGCACTGCTCGGTCCGGTGGCGTGATCATGCTCGGAGACGGGCACTCGCAGCGTGGACATGGGTCTCAGGCCCCCGCGGTGAGCCGGTCGAGGGCGTCGAGCACGGCGTCGGCACCGGGATTGATCGCCACCGGCGACAGGTAGCTCCATGCCACGCGGCCGCTCGCGTCGATGAGGAACAGGGCGCGGCGCGCGCTGCCCGCCGCCGCGTCATAGGCTCCGTAGCGCCGGGCCACCTCACCCTTGGGCTCGAAGTCACTGAGCAGGTCGAAGTGCAGGTTGCGGTCCTTGATGAAGGCCTGGTGCGACCAGACGCTGTCCACGGATATACCGAGAACGACCGCGTCGTGCTTTCGGAACAGCGGCAGCGCGGCGTTGAAGACGTTCAGCTCGTCCCCGCACACCGCGCTCCAGTCCGCCGGGTAGAACACCAGGACCACGGGCCGGCCACGCAGCTCGCTGAGGGTGAGCGTCTGATCCGGCGTCGCGCGCAGCGTGAAGTCGGGCGCCTCGGTGCCTGCGGGCAGGATCGTGTCCTGGCCCTGGCCGTTCTCGCTCATGCGTGCCTTCCTCCTGCGGGGTCGGATCCCTGTGCCTTCCGATGCTATCCCCGCAGCCGGCGCAGCAGCTCGGGAACCCCGCCGTCCCAGGCGGGGCCGTGCCCCGGCAGAACCCATTGCGCCTGGATCCGTTCGAGGCGCACCAGGGAGTCGCGTGCGCCATCCGGATCGTCCGTGAAGGGGGCGGGCTGGGGCCCGCGCCGGCCGGTGAGCACGTGCCGTGTGGTGAGCGCGTCCCCCACGAACAGCGCGTCCGCCACCGGCACGTGGATCGCCACGCTGCCCGGGGAGTGCCCAGGCAGCGCGATGATGCGGGGGCTGCCGGGCAGATCGAGCACCTGGCTGTCGCGGATCTCCACCACCTGCGCCAGGTGCCGCGTGCGCGCCGCGCCCTTGCGCAGCGCATAGGCGGCGAAGCCGAGCGTCGCGCCCAGGCGCATGGGCGGGCGCGGTGTGGCGGGCGGCTTCTCGCCGCGCGCCCGGCCCGCGTCGGCCGCGTGCACGAACACGGGCACGCCGTGCTCGCGGCGCAGCCGCTCGGCGAAGCCCAGATGGTCGCTGTCCCCGTGCGTCAGGACGACTCCGCCGACGTCGTCCAGGGTGCGGCCCAGACGCGCCAGCTCTGCGCGCAGGTCCCGCCAGTGCCCGGGCAGGCCGGCGTCGATGACGGTGACCCCCTGGTCCGTCTCGATCAGGTGCACGGCCACCACGTCGTTGCCGATGCGGTGCAGGTGCGGGGCGAGTTTCATGATGGCTACGTTACATAGCCATCATGGCTAGGGTCAATAGCTATAGTGAGGGCATGCCGACTCCCGACCGCACCTCGCTCGACGACATCGTCCGCGCCGGACGCGACATCCTGGACTCCGGCGGCCTGCCCGCCCTGACCATGCAGGCGGTGGCCGATCGCGTGGGCGTGCGTGCCCCCTCGCTCTACAAGCGCGTACGCAACCGCGACGACCTGGTGCGGCGCGTCGCAAGCGCAACGGCCCGCGAGCTCGGCGACACTCTTGCGGCGGTGGCCGACCCGGACGGCCCCGATCGGGACGCGCGCATCCGGCTCGGTGAGCTGGCCCGCGCGCTGCGAGTCTTCGCGCAGACCAGCCCCGCCGGCTACCGCCTCGTCTTCGCCCCCGCCTCCGCGGCGACGCAGCCGGATACGGAGTCGCTCGTCCACGCGGTCGCACCACTGCTGCGCATCACCGCGGAGCTGTCCGGCCCCGAGCATGAGCTCGAGGCCGCCCGGACCGTGACGGCCTGGGCGAACGGCTTCATCACCATGGAGCTGTCCGGGGCGTTCCGGCTGGGCGGAGACGTCGATCGCGCCTTCGAGTTTGGCATCGACCGGCTGGCGGTCGCCCTGGCAGCGGCAATGAGATCCTGAGCCCATGCGTGAGATCCGGCTCGGCGACCCGATCGCCGTCGACGGCGCTCCCCTGCCGCGCCGGGTCGGGGCACTGGTACGCGCGCTGCTCGACGCGAACGGCCGCGCGGTCAGCGCCGAGATCCTGCAGGACGAGCTGTGGCCCGCCATGGAGGTGGCCGACCCGGCCGCGGCGCTGCACGCGCTGGTCAGCCGCGCGCGCCGCCTCGGCGTTCCGGTCGAGCGCTTCGGCGGGGCCTACCGGGTGCCCAGAGGCGTGGTGCGGGTGGTGCCCGACGTCGCCTCAGGGGCACCCGGGTGGTCGCGCGCTCCTGCGCTGATCGGGCGCTCGGGCGCGGTCGCCGCGCTGCACGCGGCGCTGCGCGACGACCGGCTCGTCACCGTCCTGGGACCGGGCGGGGTGGGCAAGACCGCGCTCGTGTCGGCGCTCGTGGACGGGCTCCGGGCCGAGGGCGGGAATGTTGCCGGCATGGCGGAGCTGGCCGCAACGACCGAGCCGGCCGACGTGCGCGCGGCCGTCCTGGACGCGGCCGGAGCGCCCCGGCAGGGCGCCGTCCGCGCCGGCATGGGCGGGCGCACGCTCACCGAGGACGAGCGCCTGGCCGCCGTCGGGCGGGATCACGACGGCGGTGAGCTCGTGGTCGTGGTGGACAACTGCGAGCACGTGCTCGACGAGGCCGCGGCGATCGTCGCCCGCCTGCTCGAGGCCGATGCTGGGCTGCGCGTGGTGGCGACCAGCCGGCGTCCGCTCGGGCTGCGGGCCGAGCGCGTGCTGCCGCTCGCACCGCTCGAGCAGGAGGCCGGCGTGGAGCTGGCCCGCCGGCGCATCGACCAGGCGGGCGGACGCCCCGAGGCCGAGGACGTGCTGCGCACGCTCGTGCGCCGGGTGGACGCCCTGCCGCTGGCCATCGAGCTGGCGGCAGCACGCACCCGGGCGCTGGACGTGACGCAGATCCTGGCCACCCTCGACACCCGCGACGCGCCGCTGCGCGACCTGCCCGAGCGACACTCCTCGCTGTGGGCGCTGCTCGACTGGAGCTGGCGGCTGCTCGAGGCGGACCAGCGCCGCACCCTCGCCGCGGCCGCGCTTGCCCGCGGCGTGCTCGACGTGCCGCTGCTGGCGGCGCTCGGCAACCTCACGGAGCGCACTGCGCTCCAGGTGGCGTCCGGCCTGATCGACGCCTCGCTGCTGCAGCGCACCGAGGGCGGGTGGCGCATGCTCGAGACCGTCCGCGAGCACGCCCTGGCGCGGCTGCGCGCACCCGAGCCGGTGGCGGGCCTCGACGAGAGGATTGTGCTGGACCGGCTCGCGGCCTGGGCACAGACCCTGACGCGCGCGGCCGTGCCGGCCCTGTTCGGCGCCGCGCAGGTGCCCACCCTCGACCTGCTCGACCGGCACCGCGAGTCACTGCTGGGCGCCGCCGAGCACTCCCCCGCCGCCCGGTGGCCGGTGGCCGCGGCCCTGGGGATCGAGGCGATGATCCGCGGCACCCAGCAGACGGTCCGCGCCGAGGACATTGCGGTGGCGGCGCTTCCCGTGGGACCGCCCGACGGCGCGTGGGCGCAGGACATCGTGGTCGTCGGGACGCTCGCGATGATGACGTTGAGCAGCACCGGGCGCATGCGCGAGGCGGCCCGGGTGTGGCGCCAGGTGCGCGCGGTGCTCGACCAGGGCGCGGGGGCGGACCTCGATCCGCGGGTGCGCGGCCTCGTCCTGCTCGTGCGCACCTCGACCACGGGCCGCAGCGACGCCGAGCCCGCGGACCTGGCGCGGCTGCGCCGCGGCACCGACCCGCTGCTGCGGGGGTTCGCACGCCTGGCCCGCGCCTTCCTGCTGACCGCGCCGCAGACCCAGCCCGAGCTCGCCGTCGGTGAGCTGGAGCGCGCCTACGAGGACTTCACCGCGGCCCAGGTGCTCGTCCAGCTGGGCGAGGCGGCGGCCGCCCGTCCGGGCCGCACCTCGGCGCAGTGGTTCGCGCTCGCCGAGGAGCACTTCGAGGCCGTGTCGGCCACCACGGACGCCTCGGTGTCGCGGATCGTGCGGGACGCCGCAGCCGCCGTCGGCGGGGATGAGGACGCGGCGCGCCGGCTGCAGGAACGTGCCACCGCGCCGGGCCCCAGCTTCGCCCGCCCGTATGTGCATCTGGGACTCGGCCTGCTGGCCGGGGTGGGACACGGCGACTGGCCGCGCGCCGCCGAGCAGCTGCGCGAGGCGCACACCAGCGCCATGGCGATCGAGGGGGTGACGAGCTACTCCGATGCGATGCTCGCGGCCCTGGCCGGAGCCGCCGGGGTGCGCGCGGGCTCTC
>JBQGOU010000173.1:0-1277 GCA_052086865.1 Cellulomonadaceae bacterium | reverse complement strand
GCTGTGGTGCCGCGAGCAGGGCACGGACCCCGAGCGCGCGGACGAGCTGGCAGCCCTGGGCAGGCGCCTGGGCGGCAACTTGATGGCCGTGCTGGCGCCCGAGGCCGACGGCGGCGAGCTGCACGTCACGCCGTCACCGCAGCGGCTGCGCGAGGCCCAGCAGCTCGCGCCCCGCCACGCCGTGGCGCGGGTGCGCGCGCTGCTGGGCGCGCTGTGAGTCAGACCCGCCGGCGGTAGGCGCGGCTCGCCAGGGAGCCGAAGACCATGACGAGCCCGACGCACCAGGCGAGCAGCCACCACACCGAGGAGCCCATGTCTCCTCCGATCAGCAGCGCGCGCATTGCGTCGACCAGATGCGTGAGCGGGTTGACGCCGACGATGGCCTGCAGCCAGCCCGGCAGCGTCCCGACCGGCACGAACACGTTCGAGGCGTACATCAGCGGGATGAGCACCGGGAACAGGATGCCCTGGACGGCGCCAGGGCTGCGCGCGAGCATCCCGGCGAGCACCGAGACCCAGGACAGGCTCATGGCGAAGAGCACCGCGAGCGCGCAGGCGAGCAGCGCACTCGGGACATCGGTGCCGATCCGAAAGCCCATCACCAGCCCGGTGACCAGGGTGACGACCGTGACGATGACGTACCGCACCACGTCGCCGAGCACGGCGCCGATCAGCGGGGCGGGCCGGGCGATGGGCAGGGACCGGAAGCGGTCGAAGATGCCCTTCTCCATGTCGGAGTTCAGGTTCACCCCGATGGGGATGGCGGCCATGAGGATGCTCATGCCGAGGATTCCGGGCACGAGGAACTGCAGGTAGTCCCCGACCGACCCGGCCACGGCACCGCCGAAGAGGTAGGCCATCACCACCAGCATGATGACCGGCTGGATGATGACGTCGAGCAGCTGCTCGGGGGCCTTGACGGTGCGCAGCAGCGCACGGTGGGCCAGGGCGAGGGACTGGCGGGCGGCGTTCATCGGGCATCCCCCACCAGGGCCAGGAAGGCCTCGTCGAGGGTCGGCAGGCGCAGCGCGAGCTCGCCGACGGCGATGCCCTCCTCAGCGAGTGCGACCGTCACGGGAGCGAGCGAGGCGTCGTCGGGCACCTCGACCGCGACGGTGCCGCGGCGCACCTCGTGCGGGGTGGCGGTGGTCAGGCGCCCCAGAAGCGCGGTGACCGCGGGCAGGTCGCCCGGACGGGCGGGGGTCACCTCGATGGTCTGCCCCCCGACGATGCGCTTGATCTGCGCGGGGGTGCCGGCGGCCACCACGCGGCCGTGG
>JBQGOU010000172.1:0-7399 GCA_052086865.1 Cellulomonadaceae bacterium | reverse complement strand
CTGCGTGGTGGGTTCGCGTGCTGCCGCACGCGAACCCAGGACCGGACACGCGAAACCACGGGACCGGGGGGTGACGGCACTGAAACACCGCGCCGCCATCACCACATATGCGCCAGAACCCTGGCGCACCGCCGGACAGCGCGCGTATGATGCAGATCTGCACCATAAACGCAGCACATGTGCGACCTGCTCGTCGTGAGACGACGGAGAAACGGAGATCAGCCATGGCCGGCTCGACCGCCAAGCGCGTCACCGCCAACCTGCGGCCACGCGACGAGGCCCACCTCGACGAGGTCACCGCCCGCGCGCAGCTCAGCCCGAACGATGCGATCCGTCAGGCACTGGCCTCCGAGGCCTTCATCCAGCGGACGCTCAAGGAAGGCGGGTCCATTCTGGTGCGCAACGCCGACGGCGAGATCCGCGAGGTCCAGTTCGTCCGGTAGCTGCCGCCCGCGCACCCCCCCCCCCAGACAGGAGCCGACGATGCCTCCCGACGACGAGCAGGAACCAGACGGCCAGGCGTCCGCCGAGAACATCGCCGAACCCGAGGTGGCGATCGCCGAACCGTTCGCGGGCAAGATCTTCGATCCCGAACCTCAGCGAGAGGCCCGGCGAGGCCACCTCGCCCTCGCCGCCTTCGGGGTGTTCGTCGTCTTCGTCCTCATCATCACGCTGGCCGTGGTGTGCGGATGGCGGCAGTGGAGCGAGCTCGACGGACTCGTCACCGCGGTTCTGCCCACCATCGTCGGGTTGGTCGGGACGATCGGCGGCTTCTACTTCGGCGCGACCCAGCGGAAGTAGGGACCCGACAGGGGCCCGCTCGATCGCCGCGCACCTATCCCGCGAGCCACGCGGCGAGCTCGGCCGCCGTCGGGTAGGAGGTCTGCGCGCCGGGCAGGTGCGCGGCATAGGCGCCCACCTGCGCCGCCGCGGCGGCCGCCTGCGTCATCGACTCCCCCGCGGACAGATGGGCGACGAGCGCACCTGTGAACGCGTCCCCGCAGCCCGTGGTGTCGACCACCTCGGTGCGCACGGGCGGCACCAGGGTCAAGGTTCCGGCGCCCTGAGCGGCATCGAGTACGAGCGCACCCTCGCCGCCGCGGGTGACCACCACGTGTGCGACCTCCAGCGCCCGGGCGTTGGCGGCGAGCGCCGCGGCCAGACCGGGATCATCGGGATCCAGGCTCAGCTCGTCGGGCAGGTGCAGCACCTCGCGGGCCTCGTGCTCGTTGACGATGAGCACGTCGACCCCGCGCACCAGATCGTCCGTGCAGGTGCGTGTCGGGGACGGGTTGAGCACCACCCGGGCCCCGGAGCCGCGGGCCAGGTCGATTCCGGCGCGCACGGTCTCGGCGGGGACCTCGAGCGCGAAGCATGCCCATGCGCAGCCGTCGAACGCCCTGGGGTCAAGGGCCGTCGGCAGGACGTGGCGGTTGGCACCCGGGGAGAGCACGATCGTGTTCTCCCCCGCCTCGTCCACCACGATCACGGCGTGCCCGGTCGGCGTGCCCGCCAGCTGCTGCACGGCGCCGACGTCGACCCCGGAGGCGCGCAGGCCGGACAGCATGGCCGCGCCCGCGTCGTCATCGCCGACGGCGCCCATGAGCCGGACGTCGGCGCCCAGCCGTGCGGCCGCAGTCGCCTGGTTGGCGCTCTTGCCCCCGGCGAGCCGTTCAAGGTCGGAGCCGCCCACGGTCTCCCCGGGCGAGGGGATGCGCTCGACCCGCACCGTCAGATCGGCGTTGATCGACCCCACCATCACGATCGCGCTCATGCTCTGGTCTCGTCTCCTTCGTCGGAATCACAGGCAATGCCCACTGTAGGGGCACGATCGACCCACGGGAGCCTGCCATGAACGAGTCGTCCGGCTCGAGCGCAGCCGGCAGACCACTGTGGCCGAGGATGCAGGTCACTTCGACAGCGAGCGCCACAGTTCGACAGCGCCGACTATCGAACTGAGCACCCCGCTGTCGAAGTGGACGACGACGCCTTGGGAGGCGGCACCGCGGAGCAACGCATGGCAAGGCCCCGGTGGGATCCACCGGGGCCTCGCCCTCATGCTGCGGCCGTCACACGGCGCCGCCCGAACCGCGGCGCCGCACAACAACCACTCCACCGGCGAGGACCAGCATCACCATGAGCCCCGCCAGCAGCCCCACGGGACCGCTTCCGGTCGCCGGCAAGGAACCGCCGGGCGCGGGAGCGCCGGAGCCCTGACCGTCACCCGGCACCGGAGCGGCGCCGGAGCCGTTTCCGCTGCCGTCGCCAGAGCCATCGCCGTCACCATCGCCAGAACCGTCACCGTCACCAGAGCCGTCACCGTCACCAGAGCCGTCACCATCGCCCGCACCGTCGTCGGCGATCTGGAGGGCGGCGGAGGTCAGCACGGCGGGCTGGAAGCCCTCGGCGCTGGCCGTGACCTCGACGGCGATCTGCGAACCGACGTCGGCCGCGCCCGGGGTGAACGTCGCCGACGTCGCGCCCTCGACGGGTACCCCGTCGCGCAGCCACCGGTAGGCCAGCGCCGCGTCCGCGGGATCGGTCACGGCCTGCGCCGTGAGCTCGGCGCCCTCGACGGCACTGCCGGCGATCGTGGCCGAGCGCAGATCGACTGTGCGGACCACCGCAACCGTGTACTCCTTCTCGGTGCCGTCCACGGCGGTGACGGTGAACGTGAACTCGTCGCCCGAGCCGCTCACCACCACACTGGCGTCACGGTCCAGCGGAACTCCGGCGATGTCCACGGCCGAGCCGAGCACCGGAACGTCCACATACGCCGTCGTGCCGGGCTCGAAGCCCTCGACGTCCACGCCGTTGACCGTCAGCCGGGCCAGGTCCGCGATGGACACCTCACCCGGGGCGGGGGCATAGAACTCGACCTCGGAGACGATCATGTGCACGCCGCGCCCGGTCATCTCGAAGCGCACCGCGCTTGCCGTCACGCCGTCCAGCGGCACGTCGACGATCGGGCCGCTACCGGACAGCTCCAGCTCGATCGGCGCACCGGCGTCCACCCACTCATCCGACCCGGGCGCCTGGTACTGCGCCTGGAACACGGAGGGGTAGGAGTCGTGCCAGCCGTCCTTGAAGAAGTAGATCGTCGCGGAGTCCAGAACCGGGTCGCCGGCCAGCCGGTAGGTCAGGGTGTCCGCCGGGCGGGCGTCCCCGGACCTCCAGTTGGACCAACCCTTGTCCGTGCGGTCCCCGTTGCACGTCGCCGCCGGGGAGTAGCCCGGTTCGGTGAACGTGGCACTCGCATCGCACGGCAGGTCGAGCAGCTCGCGGCCGGTGGCCGGAGCCACGATCACGTGCAGCACGGCGGGAACCACCTCGCCACCCGAGTCCTCGGCCGCGACCGTGCCCGGAACCGGGACCACGCCCTCGGCCGCAAGATCGGCGTCGGTCACACCGGACAGGTCCCAGCTCACCGGAACCTCGAAGCGGCTCGCACCCGTGCCGACCTGGGCCTGCACCGTCGCCGGGACGCGCGCGGCGAGGTCCGCCACCGTGGCGCCCACGGCGACCTTGACCGACGTCGGGTCCACGGAGGTGATCGGACCGACCGCGACGACGGCGCGCACGGCCGTGACCGCGTTGCCGTACACGTCCGTGGCGGTGCCGGTCACCACAACCGTGCCGGTCGAGGCCCACGCCTGCTCCCCGGGCATGTCCCAGTACACGTGCGCGGGCAGGGCCGCGCCCCAGGCGTACACCGGAGTGATCTGCTCGGGCAGCACGGGCGCGGCGCCCAGCTGCGTCTTCACACTGACCGGCTGCGCCGTCGGGCTGACCGACACGTGCCGCAGCGACCAGCGCTGGTTCACCCCGTAGGAGTTCACCCAGTAGCCGACGCTTGCGTCGTCCGCCGTCGAACTGCCGCCGACCTCGAGCACGTTCCCGTTGAAGCCGGACGTGAGCACCCAGGTGGCGCCGCCGTCCTCCGTCACCGGGGAGAAGTGCGCCGCGGCGTCCGCCGCGGCGTCCACGAGCGAGGGGTAGGTGCGCAGCACCGATCCGGAGCTGGCGATCGTCGCGAAGGAGCCGTCCGCAACGGACTCGAGGACCACCGCGTGGCGCCCGGCGATGAGGCCGGACTGCTCGACGGCGTGGGCCCGCCAGAGCTGACCGGCCACCGAGTCCGGGCCGTTCGCGGCCGCGGTGATGGTCAGCCCGGCCTCCCCGGCGTGCGTCAGCGCCTTGGAGCTCTGCAGGCCGATGAGCTGGTAGGTCTCACCGTCCGCGAGCTGCGGGGCATCCTCGGCAACGCCGGAGACACCCGTGACCTCGACGGTGGTGACCGACCGCGCGGGAACGGTCAGGGTCACCGTCCGCGACGCGACGTCGACGGTGACCGACTGCCCCTGGACCAGAGCCGTGGAGCGGTCGTTGACCCCGGAACCCTGCGTGGTGACGTAGGGCGTGGCCTGCGCGCCCGGGTCGACGGACCCGAAGCGCGCCAGATCGATCGTCACGGTGAGCGGCTCGGTGCCCTCGTTGGCGTGCACGAGGGTCAGGCCGGTACCGTCCCCGCGCACCGCCGACGTCGTGTTCACGTCGTCCGACTGCACGAGGCGGTCGCCGGGGGTGATGAAGTGCGTGAAGTTTCGAATGGCGTTGAACTTCGAGCCCGTGACGATGCCGCAGTCCTCGACCTGCCCGACGGCGGTTCCGGCCTCTTTCGCGTCGGCGACGCGGCGCAGGGACTTGAAGCCGACCGAGCCCTGTTCGCCCTCCAGCGCCGTGCCGTCCGCGTCCACGTAGCGGCAGTCGAAGTCGATGTAGACCGAGCCCCAGTTGAGGTTCTCGCCCTTGGGCCGCGGCTGCTGCATGTTGTAGTAGTCCTCGACCTCCTGCCACTGCACGTAGGCCTCGGGCTGGAGGAGCCGCAGATCTGTGGAGATCTTCTTCGCGATCTGGATGCCGCCCTCGATGTCGGCCGGGTTGAACCCGCCCGGGATCCAGTCCCCACCCGTCTCGGACATCCACAGCGGCGTCTGCGCCGCGCGGGAGTAGTCGCGGGCCTCACGGGCCCCGCCGTCCCAGTAGGTGTGCACGTTGATCTGGCCGACGTTGGCGCGCGTGGCCGCGTCGTACTGCTTCCAGGCGGTGGTGAAGTTCTGCGGATTCGTCTCGTCGTTCGCGGACACGACAGCGTTGGTGTCCGATTCCTCGAGGGCCGCTGCAAGCAGGTTGATCAGGTTCTGCTGCTGGCCCGCCCCTGTGCCCGGGCAGATCTGCGCGCCCTCCTGAGTGGTGTTGGCCCGCGACGTCGTGTCGACCTTGGGGGTGACCCCGTCCGCCTCCCGCTCGGTGCCGGTGCCCCAGTACCCGGTGCACGGCTCGTTGAACGGGGTCACGGTCTGGAACTCGACACCGTAGGTCTGCTCCAGGTGCTCGGTGACACGCACGATGTACTGCGCGAACTTCTGCGGCACGTTGTTGGTGGTGCGCACCTGCTCCGCGGTGGACGGACTGTTGCCCGACGTGTAGCCCGAGTTGGTCATGAAGTACGGCGGGGAGTTGACGAAGCCCTCGAGCACGAGGTCGTCACGGTGCTGTGCCAGCTGCTCGAGCCACCAGCGCTGTGTGGCGTCCTTGGACCAGTCGTAGTGCGCCTCGTTGGCCGGGTCCCAGGCCTCGGCGATCTCGAGCCGGTCCGCATAGGTGGTGGTGGCCTCTCCGTAGAGGCTGTCCGGATCTGTGCTGGTGTCCTCCGCCCAGTAGCCGTCCACCGCCCCGCCCTGGCGGAAGTAGTCGCCGACGTCCGATGCGCGCCCGCCGCCGAAGTTGTACCGAGCGACGTTCATGTTCAGCCCCTCGGGGCCGAACACATCCTCGAACAGCTCGTTCCGCAGCTCGTCCGGGTAGCCGCCCGTGGCGTTGGCGAACCAGACCAGGGAGTTGCCCCAGCCCTGGAACTCACTGCCCGCGGTTGCCGGGTTGGGCGTGATGGTCAGCTGGTTCGCGGCGGTCGACGCCACGTCTGTGCGGGCCTGGATGGCCTGGGCCTGCGTGCTGGCCTGGGCCTGCTCCGCGGCAGTGGCGGGCGCGGCCGTGGCGGCCAGGCCAGCCACCGCTCCCCCGGCCACAACGGCGGTGGCGGTGAGTGCCGCAAGTGCCGAGCGGGCTCGGCACTGCGTGGGCGTCGGGTGGGCCGGGCGAGCTCGGCGCTGCGTGAGCGCTGGCGTTGGTCCGGCTGGGCCGGCTTGGTGGGCCTGGCGCTTCGAGCGGCTGGCACCCTCCGCGTTCGGCCGTGACGTGAACTGCTGTCTCATCAGTGGTTCCTTCTTCCCCGGGCCCGTGGGCGACCCGCCATCGACGGCTGTGTCGAACATGCCCGGAAGAGTGGTCATCACTGACCGGCGCCCCTTGCCTCGGCACCCGGCTCGGCCCCGCGGTGCGGGGTCGACCGGGCCTGATCCGGGCGGCAAACCCGCCAAACCGTGAATGTTGACGTAAACATCTGCCACGGGTGAGCCTGCCGTATGCGCAAGGGCACGTCAAGGCACGGCGCGCGCCGGCCGCCGGGCTAGCCGCCGCGCCATCGAACTGAACACGCCGGCCAGGGACTGCGGGGCCCGTAGACGCAAGGAGGCCGAGCGGTCGTGCGACCGCTCGGCCTCCTCGTGTGATCGCGACGCCCGGAAGACCGGACACGGATCAGGTCACCGCACCAGGCATCGCCCGGTACGGATCGGGAAGGTCACGCCGTGACGGCGCCCTTCGGCTCGCTCGCTTCAACCGGCGTCGGCGAGGAGCTGTGGGCCACCTCGATGCGACGCGGCTTGGCTTCCTCGGCGACAGGAATCGTCAGAGTCAGCACACCGTCGGCGTAGGACGCCGAGATCTTGTCGAGCGCGAGTCCGCGACCCACGGTCATCTGGCGGGCGAAGGTGCCCGTCGGACGCTCGTGGAGCAACCACTGGGAGCCTGCGTCGGAGCGCGGCGTGCGCTCGGCGCGGATCGTGAGCGTGCGTTCCTCAACGGATACGTCGATCGTCCCCGGGTCGACACCGGGGAGGTCGGCGCTCAGCACGTAGTGGTCACCAGACTTGAACAGGTCCATCGGCATCCCAGCCGCGTTGCGTGCGTTCTGCACGGCGCCGCTGAGCAGCCGGTCCATCTCGCGGAACGGGTCCCACACAGTCGTCGTAGCCATCACACATCACCTCCATGAAACCGGCCCCGGACCTCCCGGGGTCTCATGCGCATCCGGAGGGCTCACCCTCCGACGGGGCTACGCAATCAGTTCTAGCACTCTCAACATGAGAGTGCCAGTTCCTATTCCGCAGAAAGCCGGGGTTCGCCGGGCGGTGCCCTAATGATTTCGCGTGTCCCATCCTGGGTTGGCGGGCGGGAGCACGCGAACCCAGGAGTGGGCACGCCAACGCAGGGCCGG
>JBQGOU010000171.1:0-7433 GCA_052086865.1 Cellulomonadaceae bacterium | reverse complement strand
GCGCTGGTGGGGGCCGCCGTGGTGGTGGGGGCGCGGGCGCGCGGCTGGCAGCCGTTCGTCGTCGTCGCGGTGCTTGCGGTCCTCTACCTGCTGTGCGGCGGTCCGCTCGCCGCGCCGTCGACGACGGTTGCGCGCGTGGTGCCCACGCTGGACACCGTGACCGGGCTGCTGGCCGGGGTGGTCACCTCCTGGAAGGAGATGCTGACTCTCACCCCGCCGCTGGGCAGCGTCGACACCCTGCTCGTGGTGCCGTATCTGCTCGCGCTGGTCGGCACGGCCGGGGCGGGCATGCTCGCCACCGGGGCGCTGCCGGCTGGGCCCGGTCAGGGCCAGCGCGCGGTGCGCGTGCGCGCCGTGCGGACCACGGCGGCCGCTGCCGTCCCCGTCCTCGTCGGGGTGCTCGCCATTCTGCTGGGCACGGTCGAGGCGCCGCTCGCCACCGTCGTGGGCACGGCGCTGATCGTGCTGCTCGTGCCGTGGGCGGCGTGGCGCCAGCGCCGCTGGCACCCGCGCCGGCACCTCACGCTCGTGCTCATGGCCGCCGTCGGGATCAGCGCCGGGGTGTTCGTCTCCCCGCACCTGGCGGGGGACGCGCCGCGCTACGTGCTGCGCAACGACATCGTGCCGCCGTTCGATCCGCGGGACCAGATCAGCCCGCTCGCGGGCTACCGCACCTTCGTCAAGGACCTCAAGGAGACCGATCTGGTCACGGTCCGCGACCTGCCCGACGGCGGTCTGGTCCGGCTCGCGACGATGGACGCCTTCGACGGCGTGGTCTGGAACGTCGCAGGCAGCGGCACCGCCGAGGGATCGGGCGCGTTCCGCCGGGTGGGGGACGTCATCCCCACCTCGGTGCGCGGTGTGCGGGCGGACGTCGCCGTGGAGATCGGCGATCTCACCGGGATCTGGCTGCCGACGGTGGGCCAGACCACGGGCGTGGACTTCTTCGGCCGGCACGGCGGTGCACTGCGCGGGTCCTTCCGCTTCAACGACGCGACCGGCACCGCGGTGGTCACAAGCGGCCTCGCGACGGCGGACCGTTACGAGCTGGGGGCCGTCCTGCCCGGCGTGCCCGACGACGAGACGTTGGGCGACGCCCAGCCCGCTGCGGTGATCCTGCCCGAACCGCAGGCGGTGCCCGAGTCCGTCGCCTCGCTGGCAGGGGAGATCACCACCTCCGCGACCACGCCCGCGCTGATCGCCCGCGCGCTGGAGGCCTGGCTCGCCGAGGGCTACTTCAGCCACGGCAACACCACCGCCGGGGACTATCCGTCCCTGTCCGGGCACGGGGCCGCCCGGGTGAACGAGCTGCTGACCGCGTCCGTGATGGTGGGCGACTCTGAGCAGTACGCCTCCGCGATGGCGCTGATGGCCCGGCACCTGGGCCTGCCCGCGCGTGTGGTCCTGGGCTTCGTGCCGGACGAGACGCAGGCCGGTGCGGACGAGATCGTCTTCACGGGTGACCAGGTGCAGGCCTGGGTCGAGATTGCCTACGAGGGTTACGGCTGGGTGCCGTACTTCCCCACGCCGCCGAGCACCCGTACGCCGAGCGACGACGTGGAGGAGCGTGAGTCCCAGCCGCAGCCGCAGGTGGTCCAGCCGCCTCCGCCGCCCGAGGACCCGATCACCCCGCCGCGCGAGGACGTCGAGGAGCCGGACATCGAGTCCCCCGAGGACGTGGAGGACGACGGCCCGGACCTGCGCCGCATCATCATCATCGCCACGGCCATCGGCCTGCCGCTGCTCCTGCTGCTCGTGCCGCCGCTCGTGATCGTCGCGGCCAAGGCACGCCGGCGCCGCCGGCGGCGCACCGCGGCCCAGCCCCTGGCGCGCGCCACCGGCGCCTGGGACGAGATCGTCGACGTCGCCCGCGAGCACGACCATCCGGCGTCGGCCCTGGCCACCCGCAGGGAGAACGCCCGGGCGCTTGCGGCCGCCTATCCGAGCGCGCCCGTCGAAGCGGTGGCGCTGCGCGCCGACACCGCCGTCTTCGCCCCGGGCGAGCCCGACGAGCACGCGATCGCCGCCCTGTGGAACGACACGGACCGCACGCTTGCCGTGATCACCGGTGAAGGCTCGTGGTGGCGCCGGCTGCGCGGTCAGCTCTCGCGGGCCTCGCTGCGGGCCCGGCGCCGGGAGCGCCGGGTGGCGCGGCGCGGACGCCAGCGCGCCAACGGACGCCAGCACGCGCAGGGCGGCGGGCGCCGTGGGCGCCGTGGGACGGGGCGGGCGGAGCAGCGCTGACGCGGGCTCTGCCCGTGCGAGGACCCGGCGGGATCGGGGAAGATGGGGGCATGGCAGCCGAGCTGAGCTTTCCGTCCGAGCAGTTCCCCGACCTGGTGCACCTGACGATGTCCATTCCGGACGGCTGGGAACCCGTAACCGCCGTCGGCGTCCACCTGGGCGCGCGCCAGCCGATGCCGGCCGGTCAGTTCACCCCGAACGTCGTTGTCGAGGTCTCCCGGCTGGGCGGGGCGTACACGTTGGCGCAGGCGGTCGATCTCGCGCAGCGCAATGCGCAGAAGGTCAAGCGCTACCGGTTCACCCGCCGCGAGGAGATCACCGTGGCCGGCGCCACCGGATACGTCATTGACGGCGAGCTGCCCCAGCCTCGCGGCGGATCGTTGCTGCAGACCGTGCGTCTCGCGGTGATCGAACGCGGCCCCGTGGTCGATCTGGTCCAGGTCACCGGCACGTGCGCGAAGTCCCAGCCCGGCGCCTGGGAGGCCGTCTCCGCCGTCGCCGACAGCCTCGTTCGAACAGCCTGAACTCCGCCCCATCCCCACGGCCCCCGCGCCCGCCGGACGGCGCCGGCGCCGGCGCCGAGCTCGTAGGTCCGGTTCGACTTCGTAGCGCAGACCCTACGAGTTCGAACCGGACCTACGAGGTCGCGGGGGGAGCGTGCGGAGTCAGGGCGGCTCAGTCGCCGTACAGCGCCGGGCGCTCGGGCAGGACGACGTCGACCTTGCCGGCGCCGTGGAGGCTGGCGAGTGCGGCGTCGGCGGCCACGGATGCGGCGTAGCCGTCCCACGCTGACGGCGCCGGCGGCGTGTTCGCCCGGGTCACCGAGTCGATGAAGGCCTGGAACTCGCGGTTGTAGGAGTCGATGAACCGGTTGGTCCAGCTCTTGTCGATCGAGTGGCGGATCTGGCCGTCCAGGCGCACCTCGGGGGTGGCGACGTCGGGCAGGGACACGATGCCCTTCTCGCCCACCAGGCGGCACTGGATGTCATAACCGTACTGGCAGTTGATGTTGACCTCGACCGTGATCAGCGCGCCGCTGGCCATCTCGAAGATGGCGAGCTGAGGTTCGTCCAGGCCGGCGGCCGGGTTGAGCGAGTTGCGGCGCCCGATCTTGATCTCGATGCTCTTGTAGCTCTCCCCGAACAGGTGCCGCATGATGTCGAGCTCGTGGATCAGGGTGTCGTTGATGACGTTGTCGGTCTGGTAGTAGGCGGTGGCCGGCGCGACGTTGTAGTGCCGGCAGTTGGACAGCAGCAGTGCGCCGATCTCACCCGAGTCGACGATCTCCTTGAGCTGGATGTATCCCGGGTCGTACCGGCGGTTGAAGCCGACCTGCACGAAGCGGCGCCCGGCGGCGACCTCCGCGTCGACGATGGCGCGCGAGTCCTGCGCCGACGTGGTCAGCGGCTTCTCGGAAAGCACGTTCTTGCCGACGGAGATCGCGTGCAGGATCGGGGCGAGGTGCGCGTCGTTGCGAGAGGCGACGACGATCGCATCGATGTCGGGGGAGTCGATCAGCTCCGTGTCGGAGGCGAAGATCGTCGCGTCGAGGCCGAAGTCGTCGACGGCGGCCTGGGCGGCCTCCGGGACGACGTCGAACACTCCGGCGACGGTGGCGCCCGCGACGGTGCGCGTCACGCGCTCGATGTGGTCACGGCCGATGGACCCGCAGCCGATGAATCCGAGCTTGAGCATGGGTGGTGCCTTTCTCTGGGGAGGGATGCGTCACGGCGCCGGGGTTCCGGAGCGAGGGTGGCGTCAGCCCTTGGTGATGCCGATGAGGATGCCGCCGATGGCGACCAGGGCGAGCCCGCCGAGGACGTAGACCAGCTCCTTCTTGGTCTTGCGCTCGCGCAGGATGAGCAGTGCGCCGAGGGTGGCGACGATGACGTTCATCTGGGACAGGGTCCAGCCGACGGCGACCCCGTTGCGGGCCACCGAGATCAGCACGGTGAAGTTGGCGATGGCGAAGCAGACGCCGGTGGACAGGTTCTGCCAGGTCTTGCGCCCGAACACCCCGATCTCCGGGTCGAAGGCCTCGGACTTCTTGGACATCAGGAAGCTGATCGCCATCGTGGACAGCACCATGACGATCGCCTGGGGCAGCAGCAGGTCGAAGGGGTCGACGTCGAAGAAGCGACCGGCCGTGGCGTAGGAGACGAACGCCGCGGAGGACAGCAGCAGGATGATGACGCCCAGCTTGATGTTGGTCCCGCCCTGCTCGCCGTCCTTGGACTCGGTGAAGGTGGTCATCCAGACCCCGATCACCAGCATGATCAGTGCAGGAATGCCGAGCGCGAACTGGTAGCCCTGGGTCCACTCGTGGAAGAACAGCACCCCGATCAGGGTCGTGCCCAGCAGCTGGGTCCCGGTGGAGATGGGCACGGCGCGTGAGACGCCGATCAGCTCGAAGGAACGGATCTGCAGGATCTGCCCGATCGCCCAGGGAAGGCCGTTGATGAGCGCAGCGAGGAACAGGGCTGTGGTCCAGGCTCCCGCGCTGGGCGGGTTGATGATGAACACGACGATGGCGAAGGCGAGCGTCGCCAGCACCATGCCCATCTGCTTGTTGGCGGTCCGGCCGCCGACCTTCTGCATCACGATGCCCTGCACGCCCCACCCGAGGGCAGGGACGAGGCCGATCAAGATGTCGGACATGAGGTGGTGCCTTTCCGCTGTCGCCGCGCAGACATGCGGGCGAGGACTAGTCCGCAGCTCGAGCGGCCGCGGTTCACGGTTCCAGATCGTATCGATTCGATTGGTAGTCGCCGGGGGGACTTTTGTCCGCTCTTGCGAGTCGCCGGCGTGGTCAGCCGGTCTGGCGGTCCAGCTCGACGAGCGTGAGCAGCACCGTCGCGTTGGTCCAGCTCAGCGGGGCGACCGCCGCGGGCGAGCCGTCGGCGAGCACCTTCTCCGGCAGCGCGCCCGACGACGTGCGGCGTTGGTTGAGCCAGTGCAGCCAGTTTTCGGCGCGCGCGGTGTCGCCCAGGTGTGCCGCGGCGAGCGCGTAGATCGCGGTCTCGGGAGTCCACGACACCCCGTCCTTGCGCCAGGTGCCGCCCGGGGCGAGCCCGCCGGCCGGGCGCAGCATCGCGGCGATCGAGTCCGACCATGCCTCGGGTGCCCCGCCGAGCGGCTCGTCGACGAAGGGTGGGAGCACGAAGGCCGTCGCCGTGTCGGATGCGCCGCCGCTGATCAGCCGCGGGTAGCCGCGCGAGCCGAAGCGGTCCTCGATGGCCGCCGCCAGCCGCGCGGCGGCGAGCTCGGTGACTGCGGCGTCGGCCTCCCGACCCAGGGTGGTGTAGAGTTGTGTGGCCGCCTGCAGCCCGGCGAGCACGGGGGCGGCGGTGCCGAGCGTGAGGCGGGACTCGGGGGTCTCCCAGTAGTCGGGGGATACCGGGGGCAGCGCGGCCGGGTTGTCCACCAGCGCGAGCATGAAACCCGCGGAGCGGTCGAGCAACGGCTCGAGCCGCAGGGCGACGTCGGCGCGCTCCTCGGCGGGGGCGGCCTTGACGACCTGGCTGCTGGCCCAGGTGAGCCAGCCGACGCCGTCGAGCTGGTCCGGACGCTCGTCGGGCACGTTCCCGGACCCGTCGATCAGGTAGCGGGCCGCCAAACCGCCGTCGGCGCGCTGGACGCGGGCGAAGAACTCGAGGATGCGCACGGCGTCCTCGATGTGGCCGGTCTGCGCGAGGGCGACGGCCGCGAAGGCGTTGTCTCGTGGCCAGGCGTGGTCCCAGTACGGGTAGGGGGCGGCGACGAGCGCCCCCGTGTCCTCGGTGAGCGCGTGCAGGTCGAGCAACGCGCCCCGCGCCATGTCCTCGAAGGGGCCGCCCTGCCCGGGGACGGTTCCGGAGTCGAGCCAGGCGTTCGCGGCGTCGGCCGTGCGCTGGGCGCGGGCGACCTCCTGGTCGCTCGCATCCTCGCCCGGGACGATCACGCGGGTGCCGTCGAGGAAGTCGGCGTCGGCCCCGGCGGGCAGCGGGACCACCGTGCCGTTGGCGACGCCGATGCCGTCCAGGTACAGCGGAATGTCTGCGGACCAGCTCCGCGACGTCTGTGCGTGCCAGGCCGCCGCGTTCGCCACCCCCAGCAGTGCGAGGACGACCGCCGCCGTGACGATTCGACGTCGGCGGCGACGAGGTGGGCGTGGCACAGGCCGACACTACCGGGCGGGGAGACCCGCGCCTACGCTGACGGCGTATGCGCGGGCGCTCGAGGCGCTTGCACTCCAGGTGCGAGAGTGCCAATAATGGCGTTAGCACTCTCGAAGCCCGAGTGACAACCACGCGGGCTCCGGGAGACCACCCAGGCCGATCGGTGAGGCCCTGATCGCGCACGTGACATGAACGTGTGCGGCAGGACCGTCCGTCGCGGGCGCCGGCCGGCCGTACGCCACCAGCGGAGGATCTAGTCCCAATGGCAAAGATCATTGCCTTCAACGAGGATGCCCGTCGCGGTATGGAGCGTGGGCTCAACACCCTCGCCGACACCGTCAAGGTCACCCTCGGCCCCAAGGGCCGTAACGTCGTGCTCGACAAGAAGTGGGGCGCGCCCACGATCACGAACGACGGCGTGTCCATCGCCAAGGAGATCGAGCTCGAGGAGCCGTTCGAGAAGATCGGCGCCGAGCTCGTCAAGGAGGTCGCCAAGAAGACGGACGACGTCGCTGGCGACGGCACCACCACGGCCACCGTGCTCGCCCAGGCGCTCGTGCGCGAGGGCCTGCGCAACGTTGCGGCCGGCTCGAACCCGATTGCGCTCAAGCGCGGCATCGAGAAGGCCGTCGAGGCCGTCACCGCCGAGCTGATCGACCACGCCAAGGACATCGAGACCAAGGAGGAGATCGCCGCCACGGCCGCGATCTCGGCCGGCGACCCGGCCATCGGCGAGCTCATCGCCGAGGCGCTGGACAAGGTCGGCAAGGAAGGTGTCATCACCGTCGAGGAGTCGAACACCTTCGGCCTCGAGCTCGAGCTCACCGAGGGCATGCGCTTCGACAAGGGCTTCCTGGCCCGCTACTTCGAGACGGACCCCGAGCGTCAGGAAGCGGTCCTCGAGGACCCGTACATCCTGCTGGTCGAGTCCAAGATCTCGAATGTCAAGGACCTCCTGCCCCTGCTTGAGCAGGTCATGAAGTCCGGCAAGTCGCTGCTGATCATCGCCGAGGACGTCGAGGGCGAGGCCCT
>JBQGOU010000170.1:0-7501 GCA_052086865.1 Cellulomonadaceae bacterium | reverse complement strand
TGCGTCTCGCACGGCATCATCCTGGGCGACGACGGCCGCAAGGCCAGCAAGTCGCTGCGCAACTTCCCCGACCCCATGGAGATGTTCGACAAGTACGGCTCCGACGCCGTGCGGTGGACGCTGATGAGCTCGCCCGTGCTGCGCGGGGGCAACCTCGTGGTCGCCGAGGAGAGCATCCGCGATGCGGTGCGTCAGGTGCTGCTGCCGCTGTGGAGCACGTACTACTTCTTCACCCTCTACGCCGACGCCGGTCGCGCAGGCGAGGGCCTGACGGCGCACCGTCTCGCGCGCGAAACCGTTTCCGAGCTGCCGGACATGGACCGTTACCTGCTGGCACGCACCGGCAGGCTGGTCCAGCGCGTCCAGGACCAGCTGGACGTGTACGACGTCGCCGGTGCGTGTGAGTCCGTGCGCGAGCACCTCGACGTGCTGACCAACTGGTACGTGCGCACGCAGCGCCAGCGCTTCTGGGACGAGGACCAGGCCGCCTTCGACACGCTGTGGACGGCGCTCGAGGTGCTGCTGCGCGTCATGGCGCCGCTCGCCCCCATGGTGGCCGAGGAGATCTGGCGCGGCCTGACCGGCGGGCGCAGCGTGCACCTGACCGACTGGCCTGCGCTCGTCGACGCCCACGGGCACCCGACTCCCGATGCGGAGGCCCTCGTGGCCGACGACGAGCTCGTCGCCGCCATGGACCGCGTGCGCACGGTCTGCTCGGCCAGCCTCGGGGTGCGCAAGGCCCACCAGCTGCGCGTGCGCCAGCCGCTGGCCCGGCTCACCGTGGCGGTCGACGACCCTGGCGCACTCGAGCCCTACACCGGCCTGCTCGCCACCGAGCTCAACGTCAAGGAGGTCGGGCTCGTCGAGCTCAGCCCTGCGGTTGCGGAGCGTTACGGCGTCTCGCAGCGGCTGAACGTCAACGCCCGCGCGGCGGGCCCGCGGCTGGGCCGCGGCGTGCAGGGCGCGATCCGGGCAGCCAAGGCGGGCGACTGGCGCCAGGAGGCCGACGGCGGTGTCGTGGTCGCCACCCCCGACGGTGACGTGCCGCTCCAGGCGGGCGAGTACGAGCTGGCCACCGTCGTGGCCGGCGCCCAGGAGGGTGCCGAGGTCGGTGCGACGGTGCTGCCCGGCGGCGGTTTCGTCGTGCTTGACCTTGCGCTCGACGACGACCTGCTCGCCGAGGGCTATGCCCGTGACCTGGTCCGCGAGATCCAGGACGCGCGCAAGGCGGCCGGCCTGAACGTCGCCGATCGCATCGCCCTCTCCATTGAGGTGCCGTCGGAGTGGCGGGCCGCCGTCACGCGGTTCCGGGACCTGCTGGCCCGCGAGACCCTCGCGGTCGAGGTCCGGGTGTCCGAGGCGCCCACCGCCGAGCGTGCCATCCACCTCGCGCTCGCCGCGCCCGTCTCGAGCCAGGGCGGCCCGGCGTGAGCGGCGACCTGAGCGGCTCCGCGGACGCTCTCGCGGAGGTCTACGCCGGCATCATGGCCCGTGCTCCCGAACACGACTTCTCCCCGACGCTCGACCGCGTCCAGCGGGTGTGCGAACTGTTGGGCGACCCCCAGCACGCCTACCGCGTGGTGCATGTGACCGGCACCAACGGCAAGACCTCCACCGCGCGGATGATCGAGCGCCTGGTGCGCGAGCACGGGCTGCGCACCGGCCGGTTCACCAGCCCGCACCTGAGCAGCGTCACCGAGCGGATCGCGATTGACGGTGAGCCGATCTCCGACGAACGCTTCGTCGAGGTGTGGCAGGACGTGGCGCCCTACGTGCACATGGTCGACGTCGAGTCGCAGGCCGCCAGCGGCCCGCGGCTGAGCTTCTTCGAGGTGCTCACCGTCATGGCCTTCGCGGCCTTCGCGGACGCCCCCGTCGACGTCGCTGTGATCGAGGTCGGGATGGGCGGACGGTGGGACTCGACCAACGTCGTGGACGCCCAGGTCGAGGTCGTGACCCCGGTTGCGCTCGACCACGAACGCTGGCTCGGGCACACGATCACCGAGATCGCCGACGAGAAGGCCGGAATCATCACCGACGGCTCGACCGTCGTCATGGCCGAGCAGACGCCCGAGGCCGAGGGCGTCCTGCTCGCGGTCGCCGCCGAGCGCGGCGCGCGTGTGCTGCGCGACGGCATCGACCTGACCGTCTCCGGACGCCGCGTCGCCGTCGGCGGGCAGCTAATCGATCTGAGCACGCCTGCGGCCACGTACACCGAGGTGTTCCTGCCGCTGCACGGTGCCCACCAGGCGCACAACGCGCTCCTCGCGCTGGCCGCGACCGAGGCGCTGATCACCGGGGGTGCCGCACTGTCCGGTGAGGTCGTCGAGGCGGCCTTCGCCGACATGACGTCCCCGGCCCGGCTCGAGGTGGTCCGCACGAGCCCGACGGTGCTCGTCGACGCCGCGCACAACCCCGCCGGGGCGGAGGCGCTTGTGGCGGCGCTCGACGAGGCCTTCTCGTTCACCCGCCTTGTGGGTGTTGTCGGGATCCTCGCGGACAAGGACGCCGACGGCGTGCTCGGCCGGCTCGAACCCGTGCTCGCCGAGGTCGTGGTCACCCGGTCGGACTCCGTCCGCTCGTACGACGTCACCGACCTTGCCGAGGTTGCCGAGGACGTCTTCGGAGCGGATCGGGTGCATACGGCCGAACGCCTGGCCGACGCGATCGACCTTGCGGTCACCCTGGCGGAGCGCGACGACACGGTGGGTGTGGGCGCGGGCGTGGGGGTGCTCGTCACCGGATCGGTGATTCTCGCCGCCGTGGCGCGTGAGCTGCTGCGGGGGCGCGGCCGGCGCCGCTGACCGCGCGGTCGTCGCCCGGCGCCGCGCCGGGCGACGGGGCTAGGATGGAGCACCCGGCCCGAAGCGCGACGATGCGTCCCATCCCGGCAGGAGTGCCATGAAGAAGCTGCTGAACGACCCCGACAACGCCGTCGCCGAGTCCATCGCCGGATTCGCCGCAGCGCACGCGGACATCGTGACCGCGTCTGCTGACCCGCTCTACGTCGTCCGCGCGCAGGGGCCCGTTCCCGGCAAGGTCGCCCTCGTCTCCGGCGGCGGCTCGGGCCACGAGCCGCTGCACGCCGGCTTCGTGGGGACGGGGATGCTCGACGCCGCCGTTCCCGGTGCGATGTTCACCTCCCCGACCCCTGACCAGATCACCGCCGCCGTCGCCGCGGTCGACTCCGGCGCAGGCGTGCTGACCATCATCAAGAACTACACCGGGGACGTGCTCAACTTCGAGCTCGCCGCCGAGCTCGCCGAGTCCGACGGCGCCGCCGTGCAGTCGGTGCTCGTGGCCGACGACGTCGCGGTGGAGGACTCGCTGTACACCGCGGGGCGGCGGGGTGTGGCCGGAACTGTGCTCGTCGAGAAGATCGCGGGCGCAGCGGCCGAGCGCGGTGACGACCTGCTGGACGTGCGCGCTGTCGCCGAACGGGTGCTGGCAGGCACTGCAAGCATGGGGCTGGCGCTGCGCGCCCCCACGGTGCCGCACGTCGGGCGCCCCAGCTTCGACCTTGACGACGACGAGGTGGAGATCGGCATCGGCATCCACGGCGAGCCGGGCCGGCGGCGCGTTCCGACCGCGGACGCCGACACCCTCACCGCCATGCTGCTCGACCCGGTGGTCGCCGATCTGGGGCTGGGTGCGGGCGAGAGCGTGTTGCTGTTCGTTAACGGATTGGGCGGCACGCCCCTGTCCGAGCTCTACATCGTCTATGGTCGAGCACGAGAGCTTCTCGAGGGGCGCGGGGTCCGGGTGGACCGGTCCCTGGTCGGCAACTACGTGACGTCCCTGGAGATGCAGGGGGCATCGATCACCGTGCTGCGGCTGGACGAGGAGCTGACCGCTCTGTGGGACGCGCCGGTGCACACCGCCGCGCTGCGTTGGTGACCGGCGCACGCGCCGGACGAAGGAGGTAGCTCGCGTTGTCGCTCGACGTCAGCTGGGCAGTTCGGTGGATGACCTTCACGGCACACGACGTGCACGAGGCCAGGGACGAGCTGGTCGAGCTCGACCGGCAGATCGGTGACGGGGACCATGGCACGAACCTGGACCGTGGGTTCGGCGCTGTGGCCACCAAGCTCGAGCAGAGCGAGGCCACGACGGTGGGCGGTGTGCTCAAGGTTGTGGCGACCACCCTCATGTCGACGGTGGGTGGTGCGTCCGGGCCGTTGTACGGCACCGCGTTCCTGCGGGCGGCCAAGGTGACGGATCTGCCCGAGCTCGACGCTCGGGCAGCGGTGGCGCTGCTCGAGGGTGCGCTCGAAGGCGTGAGCGCACGCGGGCGATCCACCACGGGGGAGAAGACGATGGTCGACGCCTGGGCCGCCGCGGTCGACGACGCCGAAACCCTCGCGCGGGAGGACGTGAGCGCCGGCGCGGTGCTCGCCGCCGCCGCCGAAGGCGCTCGCCGCGGGCTCGCCAGCACGCGCGAGATGGTGGCGACCAAGGGCCGCGCCAGCTATCTCGGCGAGCGCTCGCGCGGGCACCTCGACCCGGGGGCCGCCTCGACCGCGATCATCCTCGCCGCAGCGGCCCGGGCAGCCCGGTGACCTCGGCCCCCGTCGCGCTCCTGCTGGTCTCCCACTCGCGCGACCTGGCGAACGGTTTGCGCGACCTGGTCGCCCAGATGGCACCCGGCGTGCTGATCCTCGCCGTCGGCGGGCTCGCCGACGGCTCGCTCGGCACGGACTTTGACGCCGTGACGCAGGCCGTCGACGAGGCGGCCGGCGCCGCGCAGGGCGTCGCCGTCCTGACCGACCTCGGCTCGGCGACGCTGACGGTCGACACCGTCCTCGAGCTGGCCGAGCCTGCCGTGGCGCGGCGCGTGCGGCTCGCCGACGCCCCGTTCGTCGAGGGGGCGGTCGCCGCAGGCGTCGCCGCCCACTCCGGCGCCGACCTCGACACCGTGGTGCACGCCGTGCACGAGGCGACCCGGGCGGTGGCGCAGCCAGCCACTGTGGCCGAGGCCGGGCCGCGGGCGTCTGGCGCGCAGCCCGCGCCCGTGCGCGCCGTGCTGCGCAACCCGCTGGGCCTGCACGCCCGCCCGGCGGCCGTGCTCTCCCGCCTGGTGGCCGGCTTCGATGCGCAGGTGACGATCGACGGCGTCAACGCCGCCAGCGTCATCGCGCTCATGCGCCTCGGTGCGACCGGCGGTCACGAGCTCGAGGTCCGAGCCGCCGGGAGCCAGGCCGCCCAGGCCACCGCCGCCGTCGTCGCCGCCATCGAGGGCGGCTTCGGGGAGGCATGAGCCGGGTATCCTCGTCTGCGTGAGCGACGAGCCGAAGCAGGAGAGCGTGCCCGCGGCGCCGATGCGGCGCAAGAAGCCGGCCCGGATCCAGTTCACCTCGACCATCCTGGTCCTCGAGGCACTCGTGGTGCTCTTCGCCACGCTCGTGGCCTACGGGCTGCGCAACGCGCCGGCGGGCATGCCTGACTCCGTGCTTCCGCTGCCCGGGACGGCCATCTGGATCCTCGGCGGAACCACGAGCCTCGTCCTGCTCGTGCTCAGCCGCCTGTGCGGTCGCCCCGGCGGATACGTCGCCGGCTCGCTGGCCCAGGTCGTCGTCGTCGCGGGCGGGCTCGTCGTGCCCATGATGGTGCTCGTCGGGCTGATCTTCGCCGCGATGTGGGTCGTGGCCCTGCGCCTCGGCGGGCGCATCGACCGCGAGCGCGCCGAGTACGACGCGGCCCACCCGCACACGGCGCCGGCGCCCTGAGCGGGGGCACTGGGGCGCTAGGGTTTGACCATGACCGCACCCCAGCGAACCCTGATCCTGGTCAAGCCCGACGGCGTCGCCCGCGGCCTCAGCGGTGAGGTGCTGCGCCGGGTCGAGGCGAAGGGCTACACCCTCCTCGCCGTCGAGCTGCGCACCGCAACCCGCGAGCTGCTCACCCAGCACTACGCCGAGCACGTCGGCAAGCCCTTCTTCGAGCCCCTGGTCGAGTTCATGCTCTCCGGCCCGATCCTCGCCGTCGTGGCCGAGGGCCAGGCCGTCATCGCCGGGTTCCGTTCGCTGGCCGGCGCGACCAACCCGACGGCGGCGGCGCCCGGGACGATCCGAGGCGACCTGGCGCGCGAGTGGGAGACGGCAGTGGTGCAGAACATCGTGCACGGCTCGGACTCCGAGGAGTCGGCGGCGCGCGAGATCGGTCTGTGGTTCCCGGACGTGCGGTAAGTGCACCTCAAAACCCTCACTCTGCGCGGCTTCAAGTCGTTCGCGTCGGCCACGACGCTGAGCTTCGAGCCGGGGGTCACGTGCGTCGTCGGCCCGAACGGCTCGGGCAAGTCGAACGTCGTCGACGCGTTGGCCTGGGTGATGGGGGAGCAGGGTGCCAAAACCCTGCGCGGCGGCAAGATGGAGGACGTCATCTTCGCCGGCACCTCCGGGCGCCCGCCGCTGGGACGTGCCGAGGTCACGCTCACCATCGACAACACCGACGGCGCCCTGCCGATCGAGTACTCCGAGGTCACCATCTCGCGCACGCTGTTCCGCAGCGGCGGCTCGGAGTACGCGATCAACGGCTCGACGTGCCGGCTGCTCGACATCCAGGACCTGCTCTCGGACTCCGGGCTGGGCCGCGAGATGCACGTCATCGTCGGGCAGGGCCAGCTCGACGCGGTGCTGCGCGCCACGCCCGAGGAGCGGCGCGGGTTCATCGAGGAGGCCGCCGGGGTCCTCAAGCACCGTAAGCGCAAGGACAAGGCCCTGCGCAAGCTCGACGCGATGCAGGCCAACCTCACCCGCCTGGGGGACCTGACCGCGGAGATCCGCCGCCAGCTCGGCCCCCTGGGCAAACAGGCGCAGGTGGCGCGGCGGGCGCAGGCCATCCAGGTCGACGCCCGGGACGCGCGCTCCCGGCTCCTGGCCGACGATCTGGCCCAGCTCACGGCGACGCTCGAGCAGGAGCTGGCAGACGACAGCGCCCTGCGTGCCCGCCAGGCGGAGGTCGAGGCCGGGCTGGCCCAGGCGCGGGCCGCACTCGGCGCAGCCGAGACCGCCGCCGCGAGCGCGGCACCTGAGCTGGCCGAGGCCTCCGAGACCTGGTACCGGCTGTCCTCGATCCGCGAGCGGCTGCGCGGCACCCAGACGCTCGCCGCGGAGCGCGTGCGCCTGCTCGGCACCCCCGAGCCGGAGACCCGGCGCTCCGACCCGGCTGATCTGGAGGCTCAGGCAGCGCGCGTGCGCGCCGCCGAGGCCGAGCTGGGCGGCGAGGTCGACACGGCCCGGGCCGCGCTGACAGCCGCCGTCGCCTTCCGTGAGAGCGCCGAGGCTGAGGCCGCCGACGGCGAACGGGCGCTGGCCGCCCTGTTGCGTGCCGCGGCGGACCGCCGTGAGGGACTGGCGCGCCTATCGGAACAGGTGTCCGCGCGCCGGCGCCGCGTGGCCGACATCGAGGCCGAGCTCGAGCGCCTGCGCGCCGCGGTGGCGCGCGCGCAGGAGCGCGGCACGCAGGCCACGACGCAGCTTGCGGCGCTGGAGCACGAGGCCGA
>JBQGOU010000169.1:0-7516 GCA_052086865.1 Cellulomonadaceae bacterium | reverse complement strand
CGTAGTTGCCGCGCAGGTCCCAGGCCATCGCCTTGAGCCAGGCGACCGAGTCGATGGGGTCCCAGGGCTCGGGCGCCTCGACGTCGACCTGGACGCCGAGCACCGTGTACTCCATCGCCAGCTGCGTGGTCGAGCGGTCCTCGAGGTAGGCGTTCACCCCGTCCGCGTAGGCCTGCAGATAGGACCGGGTCTCGGGTTCGAGCAGGTCCCACTCCTGCTCCGCCACGCGGCGCCAGCCGAAGGTCCGCACCACACGGTCCGCCTCAATCGCCGTGGGGTTGTCCCCGACGAGCTCGGCAAGGCGCCCGGCCGTCACGTGCCGGCGATAGTCCATCTCGAAGAACCGGTCCTGGGCGTTGACGTAACCCTGCGCGCGGAACAGGTCCTCAGGGGTCGTGGCGTAGATCTGGGGGACCCCGAGCTCGTCGCGCAGCACGCGCGCCTCCGCCTCGAGGCCCGGCAGCACGAGTTCACCGCCGGCCTGAGGGAACGGACGGCGCACGATGGCGGTGACCGCGACGGTGCCCCCCACGAGCGCAAGGACGAGCAGCGCGGCGAGGGCAAGGACGGATCGGCGGATCACGGTGCGACGGCGAGACACACCTCGAGCGTATCCGGTCCGTCGCTGCGACGATCGTGTGAAGACCTGGGCCCGGTGCGGCGCCCACCGCGCCGGGGAAGGATATGATTAGCACTCGACAAGTTTGAGTGCCAGGCCGGCGGGCGGACCGCGCCCCCCGGACCTGCGCGGATCCGCACGTACCGAGGAGTTACTCCGTTGCCCACCTACTCCTACAAGTGCACCGTGTGCGGTCACCAGTTCGACGTCCACCAGTCGTTCACGGACGAGGCGCTGACCGTCTGCCCCCACTGCGAGGGTCGGCTGCGCAAGGTCTTCTCCCCCGTGGGCGTCACGTTCAAGGGATCGGGCTTCTACCGCACCGACTCCCGGTCCGGCTCGGGGACCAAGCACCGGACCAGCCACTCGTCGAGCACCTCGACGACCACCTCGGCCAGCACCGAGTCCTCGTCGACCTCGAGCCCGTCCACGTCCTCCGGCGGCTCCGGCACGTCGGGGTCCTCCAGCTCCCCGGCCGCCTGACCACCACCCGGCGCGCCGTCGGCCCGTCCCCACCCGTGCGCCGCGACCACCCGCCCGGAGTCCGCTGATCCCTAGCCTGGCGGCGTGCTTCCCCTCGACAGGACGACGCAGCGCCACCCGCGCAGCCGGCCCCGGCCCCGCATGGGTCCCGCGCGGCGGCACCGGCTGCGCGAGCTGACCTGGCGCTGGCGGTTCATGATCAGCGCGCTCGCACTCGGCGTGGCCGCGGCGGCCACGGTCGCCCAGCTGCGCCCCGCCCCGCTCCCGACGTCGCCCGTGGTGGTGCTGCGCACGGACGTCGTCGCCGGTGAGCCGGTGACGGAGCGGCACGTGCGGCTCGAACGCCATCCGTCGTCGCTTGTTCCCGACGGCGCGCTCGGACGCGTCGAGGACGTGGCCGACATGACGGCCGCGGTGCCCCTGCCCGCGGGCACCGTCGTGTCCCCCGGACTGCTCGCCGGCACCGATGTGACGGCGCACGCGCCCCCGGGCACCGTCGTCGCGCCCGTCCGGCTGACCGACCCCGCGGTGGCAGCGCTCCTGCGGTCCGGCGACCGGGTCGACCTCATCCTCGTCGCGGACGCGAGTCAGCTCGCCACGGGCGTCCCAGCGGATGCGGACCTGGGGCCGCCTGCGGTGCTGGCCGAGCGCGCCCTCGTCCTCCCGCTGCCGTCCGCACCGGCCGCTGAAGAGGCCGGGCTGCTGGACGTCGGGGGCTCTGCGGGCCCTGATCTGAGCGGCGTCGTCCTGGTCGCGGTCAGCGCCGGCGAGGCGCTGAATCTGGTCTCCTCGGTGAGACTAGGGCACATCGGAGCCGTGATCGTGGAATGATCGACGCCGTCAGCGATTCTCAGCGAGTTCCAAGGAGCCATTCTCGTGAAGGACGTCTTCAGCGGTTTCAAAGATTTCATCATGCGGGGCAACGTGGTCGAGCTTGCCGTCGCCGTCATCATCGGTGGAGCGTTCGGCCAGATCGTCACTGCGGTCGTCGACGGGCTCATCACCCCGCTCATCGCCCTGCTCTTCCGCGCACCGGACCTGTCCAGCGTCTCGTTCACGCTCGGGAGCACCCACTTCCTCATCGGCTCGGTGCTCAACGCCGTGATCAACTTCCTGCTGATCGCCGCGGCCGTCTACTTCGTCATCGTCATGCCGCTGAACAAGCTCGCCGGCCTGCGCAAGAAGGGTGAGGAGCCCGAGCCCGAGAAGCCGTCGGAGGACATCATCCTGCTCCAGGAGATCCGCGACCTGCTCTCCCGCGGCACCGGCGTCTCGACGCCCAACACGACCCCGGGAACAGGCAGCAGCACCCCCCAGAGCTGATCCCGAGCGACGCCGGGGTGCCCATCGGGTGCCCCGGCGTCGTGCTGTCCGGACCAGGGACCGCACCGGGCCGGGGACCAGGCCACCATCGGGGGGGCGGCGCTTTCGCCGCGTCAGGACCAGTGCGGCGGGACGTCGCGCAGATAGTCGGCGTCTGAGCGGTGCTCGCTGCCGTCGGACCACCCGATGTCCTTCTCGTCGTCGCTGACGCCGTCGACGTCCTCGCGCTCGGTCCCCGGCCGCACGGCCCGGCGCGGCCTGCGGCGCGACGTCGGGTCCTGCGCCGCTCCTTCGGCCTCGGCGGCCTCAGACCCGTCCGGCCCGCGCGTCATCCGAGTGCCCGGCGCACCGCTGCGCCGACGGCGGTGTCCACCCGGTTGCTGCGTCGCACAACCCCCAGCTCCGCGCGCAGGGCTCCGGCGAGCTGTTCGGCGCTGCGCTCGATCCCGTCGGCCCGAATCCACCGCAGCAGGTCGTCGAGCTCGTTGTCCCCGTAGGCGCTGATCGGGAGCCCCGGCTCGACGTCGGGACGCTGCGGCCGGGCCACCGCCTGCGGGGCGGCAGCGACGGGTTCGGCGGAGTCGGGCTGGTCTGCGGCGCCCAGGGCTGCCTCGGGCATAGCGGCCGAGACGGTGCCCGGCTGCGCGGAGGCATCGACCCACAGGCTTGCGGGATCGATCTCGGCCGGCTCGACCTCATCCATCGCGGCCGGCGGGGTCACCACGGGCACCGCCGCCGTCATGGGGTCGGCGGCGAGCCGGTCCGCGAGGCCCAGTACGATCTGACGGATCCGGGTTGCCTCCTTGACGGGGTCGAGGAACACGGCAGCGGACCACACCGGCACCACGGTCCAGCCGAGTCCCTCGAGCTCCTCAGCCACCTGACGGTCGCGGACGCGGACGGACTTCTCCGCCACGTAGTCGTCGTCGTCGGTCAGCACCGCCACGAGCATCCGGTCGGGAAACTCCGGGTGCCCGACGACGAGCGGGATCCGCGCACCGCCGGCGACGCCGTAGTCCGTCTCGACGGTGAGCCCGGCCCGCCACAGCCGCTCGGCGAGGTCGATGACCAGCCGGTCCGGGTTGAGCTCGGAGTCGACTCCGCCCACGAGGGGGCTCACGGCGCCCTCGGAGCTGCGCCGGGCGGCGAAGTCGAGCAGATCGTTCAGCATCCGGGCGCCGCGCGAGCGCAGCCGCGCCGGGTCGAGGTCCTCGGTGGCGAAGCAGCTGACCACGTGCAGCCGCCCGCGGGTCACCCCGAGCGCGTCGAGGAGCATCGCGCCTCCGGACGGTCCGCTGAGTGGGCCGAACCGGTGCAGCACCCGCCCGTGCGGGGTCCGCCCGAAGCCGACCGACAGGATCACCGCGTCACGGCTCAGCCCGGCGACGGCGGACATGTCCGCAATGACCACGGGTTCGTGGCGCGCCGGGTCGAAGAACCCGGCGAGCGCCGGGTTGTGCCGCACCTCGCTGAGCAGCGCCTCGCGCAGTCGCTCGGAGTGCGCGTGGGTGAGCGTGACGATCGCGAGGGACTCCTCGGGGTGGGTCAGCGCATGGGTGATGGCCAGCTCGACGACCCGATCGACCTCGGCCTGCGTGGTGAGCACCGCCCCCGAGTCCTGGTCGGGCATGCCCGTGCCCGCGACGACGTCGAACCCGATGAGGGTGCGGGGCCGGGGCACCGGGGCGGGCCGAAGGACCTCGTCGTAGCCGTGCCGGGCCAGGAAGTCGACGAACTGCGGGTCGAGCGAGCTGACCTGGGCGCGCAGGTGGATCGTCGGCAGCACGTCGGACAGCTGCGCCACGGCTGTGCCGGAGGCGCAGCGCGGGTCGCCCACGACGACGATCTGGCGTCCGCGGGCGATCGCCGGGACCAGCATCTCGATCGGCAGGTGCTGCACGGAGTCGAGGACCACGAGGTCGACGGTCCGCGCCGGCGGAAGCAGGTACGGCACCAGCGTCGGGGTGGCGATCGTGGCCGGGCGCAGCCGACGGATCAGCTGCGGGTAGCGGTCCACGGACTCGCGCAGTCCGGGGAAGCGACCCTCGAGCAGCTCGGCGAAGAGGTTCTCGGTGTCCTCGGGCGCGGTGCGCATCGCCTGGGTCAGGTGATCGATCGCGGTGGCGAGCGCCATCGGCCCCAAGCCGGCAACCTGCTCGCGGTCCAGCTCGCGGAAGGTCACGGCGAGCGCCTCGAGCTCTGCGCCGTCGTACGTGGCGAGCATCGATTCGCTGCGCAGGATCAGCTCGAACACCGAGGACCACCAGGCCAGCTCGACCTCGGGTCCGACGACGGCCACTCCGACCCGTCGCGCCTGCAGGTCCTCGACGAGCTCGCCGAAGCCGTCGTCGGCAAGGGACTGCACCAGCGCGGTGCGCTCCGGCAGCGTCTCGAGGGCGGCGCGATCGCCCATCAGCGCCTCGATGCGCTCCACAAGCACTGCGAGCGGGGCGTCCATGAGCTTCCCGCCGTTCGGCGTGGCCGCCAGCACCGGCTCCAGGGCACCGAGGTCCGCAGCGACCTCGTCGAAGGTGCGCCGGATGTCGTCCAGGCCTTCGGGCAGCCGGGGCCACCCGCCGCCCGGGCAGCTCTCGTGCCAGACCTTGCGCTGCGTCCTGGCACTGATCAGCGCGGCGTGCAGGTCGGGCACGCGGGTTCCGGGCCGCACCATGTCCTTGGCCTGCCGCTGCAGCCGGCGGCGCTGCAGAAGTCCCATCTGCACACCGTGCGCCGCGCGCCACTGGCGGGTGGCGGTGGCCGCGACGAGATCCGCCGCGGTGCGCTCGAAGATGATCGGCTGGAAGACGTCGAGGGTCTCGCGCACCCCGTCGAGCATCTCGAGCTGCGCGCCCCAGGCACGCACCGATGCGGGCTCGGTCAGCCCGCTGACGTTCACCACCTGGTCGACCTGGCGGCGCAGCCGCGGCAGCAGGTCGTCCGCGAGCCGCTCGGTGCGGGCGTAGGCCGCCTGCGCGTCGTCGGGCGTGGTCAACGTCGCCCCGAACCAGGGGGTCGCGGCAGGGCGCAAGGTGAACGCCCCGAGCTCGCACGCGCGCACCAGCCTGTGCGTGACGTCGTCCAGCCCGATGGCGCCGGTGCGCACGGTCGTCGCATGGGTGAGCCGCACGCGGTTGGCGGGGGCGGGCCGCTCCGCGGTCAGACGGGCCAGGGCCTGCAAGGCGTCGTAGGCGGAGACCCCCCACGGCTCACGCACCTCGTGCAACGCGTCGACGTAGCCGGACAGCCGACGTCGGGCATCGAGCAGGTCGGCGCGCAGGCGGCCGTGAGCGCGGGCATCGGGGTGCACCGCCTCGAGGGTCATCGCGCCCAGCAGGCGCAGGGAGATCGCGGCGCGCCACCCCGGTTCCGGGGGCACGTCGAGCACGAGGTCAGACAGGCCGAGCTCGGCCATCCGCCCGATCACGGCCTGCGCGACGCGCCGGTGCCCCGGCACGTAGAGCACGTTGCGCCCCGACGCCGCCGCGTCGGCGATCACCGCGCACACGGTTCCGGCGACGTCCGCGCCCGCGGGGGCGTCGACGAAGACGTGGCTGCCCGCGGCGACCGCGTCCAGGACCTGACGCTGGGCGCGGTCCAGATCGCCCACCCCGCGCTCCTGCGCCGGGTCGACGTCGCCCGATGGCGGCTCCGGCAGCACCGCAATGCGCGCCTCGTCGGCCACACCCTGATAGACCGAGCCCGGCTGGGCCGGGTCGTCGCGGGCCTGGTCCTCGCGGGCAGGGTCGTCGCCCGCGCCCTCGTCGTCGGTGCGCGGCTCCGCCGTGGGCGCCTGCTGCACCTCGTCCGCCGTCGCCAGACTAACCAGCAGCTCGTGGTACTCGAGCCCGGAGAGCTCATCCAGGTCGTCCACCAGCACCTGCCCGGGATGGACGAAGATGCCGACGACGAGCTTCTCCGTCAGCTCGAAGTCGGCCAGCACCGCAGACCCGAGCGCGTGCACCCGCTCGGTCACGGACCGCGGGTCGAAGCCGCCGGAGGCGAAGGCCCCCCGTGCCAGCGCCACCGGATCGAGCAAGGCACCGCGTGCCCGCAGCGCCCGGGCCAGCACGGGATTGAGCTCCGCGGAGGTCTCGAGGGTGAGCTCATAGTCGCTCTCCCCACTGCCCCGCGCCAGCAGCCGGATGGGGCGCAGCAGGACGGGGGCACGCATCTTCACCCGCCGGCGGGCGGACTGCGGGGCGTCGGGCAGATCTGCGTCGAGCGCTGCACCCGTGCCCCCCGCAATGCGGGCCAGCGCCGCCACGTCGCCCGAGGCGAGGTCCGCTGCGGCGTCCTCGGTCCAGGTCGCGACGCCGATGGCGAGATAGGTCGGCGCGACGCCGTACCGCTCGGCATGCTCAGTGGCGCGCAGCCCCACTGCGCGGGCGCGGCGCCTGGCGGCCGGAAGCGCACTGCTCTCGCGGAACAGGTTGGACAGCTGGGTAGGGCGCCCGGCGAACAGCTGTGCCACACCGGACGGGTGGGCGGCGGACAGGTCGAGCGTCGCGTCGCCGAGCACATTCATGTCGGCAAGCGAGGAGTCCCCGGCGCGGGCGGCCAGGCGGGCGCGCCACCTCGCGACGGCGGCGGCAACCTGATGCGCCGTCGACGGCGGCTCGACGAGCATGGGAGCGGGCTGCTCCGCGCCACCACGGAGGCCCGGTGCGGGGCGAGGTCTGCGGGCGGAGGCGTTCACCTGGTCGACGCTAGTAGCAAGGCCGTCCACACGCCGGACGGCACGCCGATGCGCGCTGAAAACCTGCGATTTCGGGCGATCTACGGGGTGTCCGGTTGATCCTGGCGACAGTGCCTGGACTCGTTCCGGTCCCACGGTCGTGGGAACAGTGCGCACCGCGCAGGGGGCAAGCGATGCGCACTGTCGAGGATGAGTGTGCAACGTCGTCGCCGGTCCGTCAAAACGAACGTCACATCGATTCGATCCGTCCTCTGTTCCCGGCCGGAGGCGTCGTGTCCACGCCCTTCCCGGGTGCGGCGCAAGGATCGCGGAGGCATATAGGCTTGGGCGGTCCCGCGTCTGTAGCTCAGGGGATAGAGCACCGCTCTCCTAAAGCGGGTGTCGGCAGTTCGAAT
>JBQGOU010000168.1:0-7525 GCA_052086865.1 Cellulomonadaceae bacterium | reverse complement strand
GGTCGACGTCGGTGACCTCGATGCCGCCGTAATATCCGGCGACGGCCTCGGGTGCGAGCAGCACGGTGACGACGAGCCACGAGACGAGCCCCGCGAGGGCCGCCACACCGTCGGACTTCCGCGCCATGCCGAACGCGACGCCGATGGCGAAGAGCACGGCGAGATTGTCGATGACCGCACTTCCCGCCGCCAGGAGGAACACCGAGACGATGCTTGCGCCCAGCGTGTTCGCGATCCAATTGCCGATGCCCATGAGGATCGCTGCGACGGGCATGACGGCGATGGGCATCATTAGTGACTTGCCCAGGTTCTGCATGAACTTCATTCGGCTTCTCCGAGGTCTCTCTGAGAGGGGATCCTCGGCAGGCTATCTGCGGACGGGCGCGGGCGACAGAGGGACTTGCCAGATGTTCAGTCGCACTGCTCGTGGGATAGGTTGCGTGACCGGATCGGGTACAGGCAACGATGCGAGGAGGCGATGACGATTACGATCATCTTCTGACCTACAGCAGACCCGATGGAGCCTGGGGCTTCTTCTCGCGTGAACCGTGCGTTGCGGGCTTGATCGTGCGGTCTCGCCTGACCACATGCGTGAGTGCGGCGCCGTCGAAGTTGCAGCGGCCTGCCGGTGACCGGGTCAAGACGGAGTCCCGCTTCCCCGTCTGCTCGAAGCATCCGGAGGTGATTACCGGAGAAACGGCATCATCGACCCTCTCGCCTCACTTCCGGCCCGCTGAGCGACGTTCACCCGGCGGATAGGGGATTCGGTTCGATCGCCCAGGCGGTGACGGCGACGATCGAGCCCTCAACGATATCGAGATCGATCGGCCACGATCCTCGAGTCATGCCTGCGGTCTGGGCGGCGTAGACGGTCTTCGTGACAAGTGCACCATGCGGCGACGCCGCATCCCACCCGAGAACAGATACTGCGTAGCCACCGGCGGGCACTTCGATGCGCTGGGGGCCAGGGTCCTGCGCCATGAAGGAACCGCCCTGTTCGACGGTCACCGCGAGCAGGTGCTGATTCTGGTCGCCGAACGCCACATCGGGGTAGCCCTCGATCACGCACGGCTCGTCCGAGAAATTCATGAGCCTGATCGGCAGACCACGGTGCCCGGTCGCCGCATCGGGCTCACCCTTCAGCAGCATCGCCTTTTCGGTCGTGCACCACTCCGGATCCACATCGGTGGCGGCAGCCGCTTTGTCAGGCACCGACACCCCCGATGCGTCGGGGTCGGGGATCGCGCCGAAGGTCACAGCAGCCTCGGCCTCCTGTTGCGCGGCGACTTCTGCCTCGATAGCAGCGCTGCGCACGTTGTCCGTGATCACGCCGGTCGTGACCACGGCGATCACGGCGACAGCTGCGATCGGCAAGAGCCAGGCGGGTCGCCGCGTCGGCGACTTCGATTCTTCGACTGCGGGAGTCGATTTGCGAGCAACAAGACCCGGAATCCACCCCACCGCCAGCCCCCATAGGGCGCCGGACGCCGTGGCGGCACCGAAGCCGTCCGCCAGCAGTCCGCGCGGTCCGACGCTGGAGATGGGCCCCCAAACGGCAGCGATGTCTAAGGCAAGCCCGATGAGCGCGCCCGCTGCGATGGTCGCGAACCATGCGGCGCCCCACGTCGTGCTGCTCCGACTCAACGTCGCGGTGAACAACGCATGCGCAACCGCTACTGCTATGCCTCCGGTGACGACCGTGACGAGCAGCCACGAACCGCTGTCGCCCCACATCAGTCCTGACGGCACCACTTCGGGCACGAGAGCAGCCAGCTGGGCCGCGGGCCCCTGGGCCTGCGAGAAGAGCCAGCGGATACCGGCGAACAGGAACCAAAGTGCGGCCGCGAGAGCGCTCGATGCGAGCACGTGGCGGCTGATTGATGTGGACATCGCTTCTCATTCTGACGCATCCGCTGGCATCCTGCGGAGCGGATCCAAGTGGCGAAGCCGATCCTCAGCAAGGACTCCGCAGGATGGTCCGAGTGACCCCGCGCCAGATCATCGTCTTGATCAAGATGTCCTAGCGGCGGCCCCGCGGAGGCAACAGCAATCCTGCGGTTATTGACGACACTATCCGCAGGGGATGGAGACCACACGATTGCGTTCTCCGTTGAATCCCAGCAGGTCCTCGGGCGCGCGGAGCATCGCGTTTTGTTCGTTCCAGGTCAGCACCCATTCGGGGTCGATGAGACGTCCGTCGTCGTAATACCAGGAGACGCCTGTGTCGGTGAGCTCCCATTCCCCGAATGGCAGCAGGAAGATACGTCCCGCTTGACTCCTCATGCCGGTGCTTGTTTCGACGACGACGGTGCAGCCGTCCGCACTCGGAGGATCCATGCGCTGGTACTCGACCGGGAAGAGAGAATCGAGTGCGATCCTGACCAATGTGAGACACATGATGCCCCAGGTCACGATGGACAGCAGTACTCGACCTGTCCGGGCCCATCGCCCGGCTTTTCGGCCCTGGCGTCGTGCACTGGCAGCGCCGCGCCTGTTCACCACGTGGGCTGCCACGAAACAGGCGAGCGCGAAGAGGAATCCGCCGAGCAGCCAGTCGCCGGCCTGGATGAAGAACGGGCCGAGCACCGTCGGGACGGCTCTTGCGCCGTAGCGTTCTTTGTTGTCGATGAACAGTAGCAGCGCCGGCACAACCACTGCCCAGCCCGCGAGGAAGAGAGTCAGCGCGAGTATCCGGAGCCGCCGCTCCGTTCTAGGCGCTCCTCGAGTCACTTCTTACGCTCGGGTCTGCTCCTACGGCAGACCCACTCGACAGAGTGGGGTCGTCACCAACGAGAACCATTTCGGTCGCGCCCTCGCCTGACGGTTCCTCTGTGTCCGAGGCTATGACGACGTAGCGGCGGCCGCGTGTGTGTGCCTCGGCCCATGACAGTGCTTCAATTACCGACGTGCACGCGGTCAGGAGCCAGGCGTCGAGGTTCCATGCGTATCCCTCGCCAGGTTGCTCCCAGAACTCCACGCGGTACGTGGGTGCATCGATGCGGACGGGACTGTTGCTATGTTCCACAGATCGGGCTTCCATGCTCGGAGACTCTACTTCACGTGTCGGGCAAGAATCTCACGCCGTATGTTGTCGGCGCGCTCGGCGAAGCCGCGCTGCTGCCGCACGTACTCGGCCTTGCCCGCGGGCGTTTCGATCGGCACGGGCACCACGCCGAAATCGGACAGATCGTAGGGTGCGGCCCGCATGTCGAGCAGGCGGATATCGCGGGCGAGCTCGAACGCGTCGAGCAGCAGATGGCCCGGCACGAGAGGGCCGAGCTTCATCGCCCACTTGTACACGTAGATACGGCGATATGACAAAACTGTGGTGCCCATCCCGCCGAGAGAGGCGGACCCGACGGGATGGGAGATTAGAGGAGCTTGCCGAGAGCGTCGATACCGAACGCGAGGAACGCGGCGAGCCCGGCGAGCCCGGAGGCGTAGACATACCAGGCGGTCTTCGGGCGCGTAGCTGCCTTGATCCCCACAACGTCCTCCTCGACGGCGCGGAGCCGGTCTTCGAAGACGTGCAAGCGATCTACCTTGACCTCCAGCCGACCGATAGCTACGGCGATCTGCGTAAGGTCTACGGCGTCAGTCGGTGGGGGCGTCATCGTTCACGTTCAGGATCGCGAGGATGAGCGGCAGGATCACCGGCGACGCCTCGGCGGGAAGCCAACCGGCGTAGACGGCCACCGGAACCGCGGCGATGCATACGCCGTAGAGATACCGGCGGAAGCGGGGCGAGGTGAGCTTGTCCATTACTTCCGCCCCCGGATGAGGTCAGTCAGGCTCTTGGCACCCTTCAGCACGGATCCGCCGAGTCGAGACTTGATCCATCGGACTGCGGCCTCGATGGTCGAGAGGTACCGGAGTACCTTGTCGATGTCCTCTCGGGCGCTCGTCTTGCGGCTATTCGCGCCGCCCAGTTGCTCGCGTACCGCCTTCAGCATCTCGCGGTCTTGGTCTGTGAACATGTCGTCGTCTTCCTGTTCGTTGATGTGCTGATCCTCGTCAGCGAAATATTCGAAGTGCCACGGCTCCACGAGTCGCCCGGCCCGGTATACGGTGCGCCGCCAGCCGTGTTCAGCCAGGAGGGTGATGTGCTCCTGGCCCTCGTCGGTGTCGATAGCCCGCCCGAGGCAATGCACGGATTGATTGCCGGGGAGCGCGATGGGTGCCCACGGGCCGGACCCGTTGAGATAGGCGAGGTACGCGGCATAGTTCTCGTCGGCCTTCTCCTGGGACCGTCCGGCCTCGGTGACCTGCATTGCATGGCCGAGTGCAGCGTCGATCCGAGCGAGGCTCGCCGCGGCATCATCCGCCAGCCAGCCCCGCCCGTGGCCGAGGTCAACGAACGTACCCATTAGACGTAGATGCCGAAGTCGTCGAACGCGGTGGTGATGTCAATCGCGTTGACGTTCACCCCGCAATGCGGGGCACCGGCGAAGCTCGCCATCGTCGTCGAGCCGATCTGCGCGCCGTTCACGTAGACGACACACCGAATGTCATCGACCTCGACCCGGATCCGGTCTCCGACCTTCGGGGTGACACCGGTCGCGACGATTGCCGAACCGAGTGTGCCGTCGAAGCGGCGGAAGATCGCGTACTCGGCACCGGACGATGTGACCCGCAACGCGAGCTGGTAATGGTTGTTCGCGTCGAGTGCTCGCCAGATGATCGCCGGAATCGGATTCGCCGCCATTGCAGCGATCTTCGTGACGAGCGTGTATTTCGTTGTTCCGGGGTTCACGACCGCGATCGCGTTTCCGCTACCCGTACCTGTTGCCCGAAGCGTGCCGCCCGTGACGCCGGGGACGGTGGTGGATCCGGATGCCAGGTCGCGGCCCCATGCGAGGCCACCCTTACCCATTACGCGGCCAGGGATGGATCCGCTCGTGTTGAAGTCGTCCCAGTGGTCGGCGGCGTTGACGCGTGCGAGGAGCTGTACTCCCATGGTGGTTCTCCTTAGAGGTTGTAGAGGGCGGTTTCGTACGCGGTGATGTACGACTGCGCGAGCAGCCACTGTCCGTGACCGGTGAAGTGAGTGTTGTCGGGGTTGCAGTACCCCTGGCCGGGCGCGGTCGCAAACCCAGTGCGTGACCGCTTGGACGGCAGCGAGGCGAGGGCCGCATCGATCTGTGCATATGTGCCCGGCTGCCGCACGTTGCGGAACTCCCACGCCTGCTGCCCGGCGATGAAGATCGTGTCCGCGCTGGCCCCGGTCATACCCGACCGGAAACCGTCGATGAGGCCGAGAAGGCCGTGAGTCGCGTCGCCGGTGTATCCCGCGGTCGTGATGTTTCCCACCGCGTCTGACTCGCCTTGGTGCCACAAGACGACCGGCACGCTCACGTTCGTGAACATCGCCGCAACTGCGTTTGTCTTCTGGATCGCCTCGCGGTACAGGCTGATCCCACCGCCCGGCTCGCCTTCCATGTCCGGCGCCCACGTGTACTCGGTGCCATTGCCTCCCGTGAAGTAAAGCCCCGTACCGGACACGGCGACGGGCACGAGCACGACGCGCACGTCGGGGTTCTGCAACGCGAGCCAACGGCCAAAGGCGACGGCGAAGCCGCGCGTGCCCGGCCCTGCTGTGCCCTTCGAATGCGCGAGGGGCTCTCGCGCGGGCTGCACCGTGCCCGCGAGTGCTCCTGACTGCGGAACGGCGAACAGATTCGAGAGGGGCTCGTTCGTCTGATCCGCGGTCGGCGAGGCAAGGATGCCCATTGCGTTCGACTGACCACATACCGGGATCAGCCACGTCTTCGTGAAAGTTCCCGTGTCGCCACCGCCGCCCGAGGACGGGTCAATCTCGAAGATCGGAACCCCGTTCTCGTCGATAACAGTCAGGCTGTCTCCCGGTGTTTCAATCGCGTCCACCGGCGAGGATCCCTTCAAGTAGGGGCGGTCTTGCGGGCTCATCACCGTGACCAGCGGAACCTCGTTCTCATCGACGATGCTCACACCGGTCTGCGGGACATCGTTCGCTGTGACCAGATTGAGGCCGCTCACGTACTCCTCTACTGCGGGCGGGACAACATCATCGACAACCTCCTCGACAACCTCGCGGAGGATCCCGCCCTCGGTCGTGTCCGTGTAGACACGGTCGATGTCCTCGGCCATGGTTTTCAGCTCAGGGCCTAAGTCGCGAGCGCGCGAGGCTCCATCGGGGTATCGGATTCCATGCGGTGTTACACCGGCCATTAGGCTGCTCCAATCGTCACATTGCCTAGGTCGGCAAGCGTTATGTCGTCTTGAAAGTCGCGGATCTCCGCGGTGCTGTTCGTCACGAGCTGCGCCACGGTGAGCCCCGGTTTCGTCCCGAGCGCCGGAGCAAGCCAGGCGTCGAGCGTCCAGCCGTCGTGGTAGACCAGTTCGCCGCCGATGATTTGGTGCAGCGCGGCCGAGTCGAGCATTGTGTTAAAGACGCTGCCCGGGAAGTAGATCGGATACTCGCGGACGCAAGCCCGGAGGAAGTGATAAGCGATCTCGTAGTTGTACCGAGGCCGTCGCCAGTCCAGGCGGATGTGTGGGAGGTTCGCGTGCCCCGTGAGCTGCCCGAGGTCTGCGGCGTACCGGGCCGCAATCGTCTGCTGCCACTCGCCGTCCGAGTCCGAAGGCCCAGCGGCGTTAATCTGCATCCCGGCGCTGTCCACGCCCTGCGCCGACATCCACCCGCGCGGGTTCGTGTGCGCCCCGTTGACCCACGTCTCCAGGTGCAAGTGGTTACCGAATGAGTTACCGGTGTTGCCGACGTAGCCGAGGGTCGAAGCGGTGTTGACGGCGGTACCTACGGTGATAGTCGCGGGTTGGACCATATGGGCGTAGAGCGATGAGCGACCGCCGCCGTGATCAACCACGACGTAGTTACCCCAGCCCGAATGCCAGTTGACAACCTGCGAGACAGTCCCGGGGCCAATGGCGTGAATAGCCGCCCCGCCGATGCCGCCATAGCTGAAGTCGATCCCGGCATGGAAACTATTCGTGCTCTCGCGCCAGCCGTACTCGCTCGTCACATGCGAGGTGATCGAGAACGGCCAGGCGTACTCGCCACCGGGCTCAGGTTCGGGGTCCGGGTCAGGATCCGGGGGCGGAGGTGTTGCGAATGACCATGCGGGACGGTGCTCGACGTCGGTTTCAATCACGAGTTCACGGCGTCCACCCGCGGAGAAGTTGTAACCCGGAACCAGGTGCTCGGTAACGAACTCTTCCAGCGTGGTCGTGAACTTGCCGTCATCGTCGCCCGCCGCGGTGATGCCCTGCTGCACGTTCTGCCACCCGGCGCTGATCTGCACAACGTCAATCGCCTCGTCCACGCCGGTCGAAGCTTGATAGCCGTCAACCGCCACGACACGCGACGCCGGGATCGAGAAACCGCCCGGGACATCGATGCGAATAACGTCATTCGAATACACGAGCGCGAGCCCATCCGATTTAGCGGGCTGCGTGAGGAGCACCGAGTTACTGTGCTCTTCGCGGTTCGTGGTGAATGACCCTGCTGTGGCGGGTATTCACGCTACGG
>JBQGOU010000167.1:0-7630 GCA_052086865.1 Cellulomonadaceae bacterium | reverse complement strand
CGCTGGTGTACCTCGACTCGGGCGCCACCTCGCAGAAGCCCGACCCGGTGCTGGACGCGGAGCAGGACTTCTACGCCCGGCGCAATGCGGCTGTGCACCGCGGCGCCCACCAGCTCGCCGAGGAGGCGACGCAGGCGTTCGAGGACGCCCGCGCCGGCGTCGCGGCCTTCGTCGGCGCGGACGTGGACGAGCTCGTGTGGACGTCGGGGGCGACGGCTGCGATCAACCTGGTGACGTACGCGATGTCGAATGCGACGCTGGGGCGCGGGGGAGCGGCCGCACGGCGCTTCGCCCTCGCCGCAGGTGACGAGATCGTCGTCACCGAGGCCGAGCACCACGCCAACCTGGTGCCGTGGCAGGAGCTGGCCGCACGGACGGGCGCGGTGCTGCGCTGGCTCGAGGTGGACGACTCGGGGCGGATCCGTGTGGACCAGGCGGCCGATGTCGTCACCGAGCGCACCAAGGTGCTGGCGTTCACCCACGCCTCCAACGTCACAGGCGCGATCACCCCCGTGGCGCCGCTTGTGGCGCGGGCTCGCCAGGTCGGGGCGCTGACCGTGCTGGACGCATGCCAGACGGTGCCGAACATCCCGGTCGACCTGCATGCGCTCGGCGTCGACTTCGCCGCGTTCTCCGGGCACAAGATGCTCGGGCCCACCGGCGTCGGTGCCCTGTACGGGCGCCGCGAGCTGCTCGAGGCCCTGCCGCCGGTGAACACCGGCGGGTCGATGGTCGAGGTCGTCACGATGACCGAGGCCACCTACGCCCCACCGCCGCAGAAGTTCGAGGCGGGCACCCAGATGGTCGCGCAGGCGATCGGCATGGGCGCCGCCGCGCAGTACCTGCGCGAGCTGGGTATGACCGCCGTCGCCGCGCACGAGCACCGGGTGGCGGCCGAGCTGCTGACGATCGCCGACATCCCCGGCGTGCGGGTGATCGGCCCACTCGACACCGCCGACCGGCTCGCCGTCGTGTCCTTCGTGGTCGATGGCGTGCACGCACACGACGTCGGCCAGGTGCTCGACGACGCAGGCATCGCCGTGCGGGTGGGGCACCACTGCGCGCAGCCGCTGCACCGGCGCTTTGGCGTCGCGGCCACGGCCCGCGCGTCCGCGTCGATCTACACCTCGCTGGACGAGGTCGCCGCATTCCGGGAAGCATTGGCCGGGGTCCGGGCGTTCTTCGGATTGAGTTAGTTTCTCTGCGACCCAAGGAGTTTCGCGTGTCCGCCTCCGCCATGGAGCAGCTGTACCAGCAGGTCATCCTCGACCATGCCCGCACCCCGGTGGGGCGCGGCCTCGTCGACGCTGCGGACGGCGTGACCTCGGGCCTGTCCCACCAGGTCAACCCCACCTGCGGGGACGAGGTGACCCTGCGTGTCGAGGTGACACCCGACGGTTCGGCGATCTCCCGGATCAGCTGGGACGGGCAGGGTTGCTCCATCTCCCAGGCCTCGCTGTCCGTTATGGCCGAGCTGGCCGATGGCGCGACCCCAGCCGATGCCGAGCACCTGGGGGAGACCTTCCGCGAGCTGATGCACAGCCGCGGCAAGGGGCTGGACGATGACCGTGAGGACGAGCTGGGCGACGCCACCGCGTTCACCGGTGTGTCCCAGTACCCTGCCCGAATCAAGTGCGCCCTGCTCGGCTGGGCTGCCCTGCGCGACGCCCTGGCCCAGGCCGTCTCGAACCGATCTGCCGACTCGACCGTCCCTCAGGAGAGCGCATGAGCACCGAAACCCCCCTGCCCACCGCAGCCGACGTCGAGGAGGCCATGCGCGACGTCATCGACCCCGAGCTCGGCATCAACGTCGTCGACCTGGGACTCGTCTACGGCATCGTCGTGGACCAGAACAACCACGCCGTGATCGACATGACCCTCACCTCGGCGGCATGCCCGCTCACGGACGTCATCGATGAGCAGACCGGTCAGGCGCTGGACGGCGTGACCGACGGCTACCGCGTCAACTGGGTCTGGATGCCGCCGTGGGGCCCGGAGAAGATCACGGCTGATGGCAAGGACCAGCTGCGCGCGCTGGGGTTCAACGTCTGAGCTGATGGCTGAGTCGCGGGTCGCTCGCACCGGTGGTTGAGTAGCGGGGCGTAGGCGCACCCCCACCAGCCGAAAGGCGTGCTCGATGACGAAGCCCCGCAGCAGGTCCGACACTGCCGGTCGGATTCTCCTTGGACTTGCCGCATGCGCCCTGCTCGGGGCTGCCGTCGTGGGGTTCGGCCCTGGGTTCCGGCTTGCGCCGCCTATGCCCTTCGGGCAGGTCCTCACTGCGGAGCTCGGCGTAGGCGAGCACGCCGTGTACGTCTCGCCTTCCGATCAGTGGCGCAACATCGAGTGTGCTGGGGAGGTCGACGGCCGCGAGCTGGGTCTCCGCACCGGCATGGTGCAGCAAGGCCTGCTGTTCCCACAACGATGGGACGACCAACGGAGCTTTGCCCTCCGCGCACCCGGGACGGTGACGCTCACCTGCGACGGGCCTGTCTCCGACGCGCGCTTCACCGTTGGCCCCTACGTCGGCTTCTTCAGTCTCGCGGCCATCGTCCTGCTCCTCGGCGCAGCCTTCGTCCTGACGATCGTCGGCTTGGTGCTTCGCTCCATGAGTCCCCGCCGCCGCCCGCGGCCCGAAGCAGGATGAGCACGCGCCGTCCGTAGCGTGTCGACGATGCCCGTCGGTCCTGTCACCTCACGTCGCTGGTCGGCTCTGCAGGCGTACGGTGACGACGTCGCCAATGTCCTTGGCAAGTTGCCGGCGGACCTTGGCGCTCAGAGACAGCATGTGCCCACCAGCTCCGGTCACGAGCAGGCCGACGTTCTCAAGGAACACTCCATCGACGGAGGCGTCAACGCGGACGGTCTTCCTCGTACCGAGGAGTTCAGCCGAGTTCGGCACCTCGACACACGACCAGGTCTCGCTCTTGATGTCGACGCCGATCGGCGCGTCGAACGTGACGTCAAGCGGAGTCGGTTCGTCGGGCATGGCAGTCCTCTCGGCGATGCTGGTGTGCTGTTCGGGAGTCCGGACGGCGAACGGATGCGCCCCGCCCAGGTGTTCGTTGGCGAGTCTAGGTGTGGCATCGCCTGCCAGCTCTCGGCGGAAGGGGGAGTTGGCTAGCCTGGGCGCATGCCAGGCAACCCGTATGTGCAGTTCATGCCGGCACGGCACAGGGACGCGGCCTCGCTTGAGCCTGAATCAACGTGGTGGAGATGGCGGGGCCACGACGTGCATATCGCCCGCGCTGTTCGTAGGGACGCTCCCGCCCGCGTGCTGGTCATCCACGGGGCAGGCGGGCACAGTGGCGCACTCTGGCCGATCGCCGCGCTGTTGGCGGTGCGGGGACTGGACGTCTCGGCCGTCGACTTGCCTTTGTACGGGCGCACGACGTCGCCCGATCCCGCGCACGTGCGGTATGCCGACTGGGTCGCGCTTCTTGTCGATCTCGTCGACGCCGAGCGTGACCACCGGCCAGTGATCCTTCTGGGTGCCAGTATCGGCGGGCTCCTCGCCCACGAGGTTGCGGCCCGCTCGCCGCACGTCGCGGCTGTCGCTGCCACCTGCCTCCTCGACCCGAGCGACTGGCGAGCTCGAGCACATATGACGCGGTTCGGACCGTTGGGCATAGTGGGTCGTCCACTCTCTGCGCTCGCCCGGGGCAGGCTGGCGCGGACGATGATCCCGATGAGCGCCGTGGCCAACCTGGCGAAGATGAGCCGTCACCGCGGACTATCGCGATGGTGCGCCAAGGACCCGCGAGGAGGCGCAGCCAAGGTGTCTCTGGGCTTCCTCGCCTCCTACATGCTCTACCGGCACACCCCACCGGAGGAGAATACGACGCCCATCACTGTGCTCCACCCCAGCCGGGACGTGTGGACGCCGCCCGAGCTGAGCCTCCGGGTGCTGTCGCGAGCAGCTGCTCCTGCCGACCTGGTGATGTTGCGCGAGTGCGGCCACTTCCCCATCGAAGAGCCCGGAATCTCTGATCTGGTCACCGCTGTTCTCGACCTTGCTCAGCATCCTGATCCGCGAGAGAAAGCCTCCGGAGTTGGGTGACAGAGGCCGCAGGACGTGCGAAATCAATGAGTCAGGGTGAAGCGCACGAGGTCACCGCTGCGGCACTCACGAGGACGGTCAGGTCGGCGAGTAGCGCTCTGCGGCTGACGTGTGGAATGGGGCTCGACCACACCGCCGGCGTTCGGTGGCGGCACATTCCACTGGCCCAGCACGACCTACAACAGCGTGGTGATGACGCGACCACTTATACACAAGGACCAAGGGTCGGGCCTTTGGCACGCGCAGTGGCTGATATACACGTCGATGAGGGACCAACGACGATCGCTTCTACACAAGGACGAACCGTGAGCAACGAACAGCAGCACTACCAGCCCATCCCGGGTCAACAGCCACCACCCCCGCCCGGACCCCAGCCGTACGGGAGCGTGCCACCACCGTCGCCAGCCAGCTGGGTGCCACCTGCGGGCGCCGGGGCCCCGGACACGGCGAAGCCGAAGAAGCGCTGGGTCGTGCCGACGATCATTGGTGTCGCTGCCCTGTTCGTCGGGGTGGCGATCGGGTCCGTCGGCGGCTCCGACGGGGCCCCGACAACGGCGCAGGTGAAGGCATCGGATGAGTACACGTCGCTCGCATCCGATCTTGAATCCATGACCAAGGAACGGGACTCCGCGCTTGAGGAGGTCACGCAGCGCGAGGCGGACCTGAAGGAACGCGAGGACGCCGTCGCCGCCCAGGAAGCGGCTCTGGTCGAAGAGGAGTCCGCCGCTGAGGAGACTGAGGAACCTGCCGCTGAGGAGGCGCCGCAAGAGGCTCCAGCGGCGTACGCAGAGACCGAGCTCTCACCCGGGCAGCGCAACGCGATCGGTTCTGCCCAGGACTACCTGGACTTTGCCGGCTTCTCTCGGTCTGGTCTGATCGGACAGCTGGAGTACGAGGGCTACTCCACTGAGGACGCCACCTTCGCGGTCGACCACGTCGCGCCGGACTGGAACGTGCAGGCCGCTCGGAGCGCCCAGGCCTACCTGGACTACTCGAACTTCTCGAGGCAGGGACTGATCGATCAGCTGGTCTTCGAGGGGTTCAGTGCCGCGGAGGCCGAGGTGGGTGTGGCCGCCGTCGGCTACTGACACAACCCGTTGCCGGCTGGTGGGGGGTGATTCCCACGTCATCTCAAGGCCCGCCGGCGGGCCGGTTACGACGCCGTGTCACCCCGGGGAGCTATCGGGTGGGGAGCACCCGGTAGCGCCCGCAGAGGAAGTCCTCATTGCGGGCGACGTCGAGCAGCTCGAGGTCGAGTGCGCGGGGGAGCAGCGGTGCGCCGGCGCCAAGCGTCACCGGGGCGTACTGGATCCAGACCTCGTCGAGCAGACCGGCGTCGGCGAACTGGCCGGCGAGGTCACCGCCGCCCACGACCCACAGGTCGCGCCCTGCGGCCGCCTCGCCCATCGCCGCGTGCACGTCGCGGACGTCGGCCTCGGTCAGGTGCACGTTCGCGCCGTCGGGGATCGGAAGGTCGCGGTGGGTGAACACCCAGGTGGGTTGGGCGTAGGGCCAGGCGCCTGGCTCGTGACGGAGGAGCCACTGGTAGGTCGAGGCGCCCATGGCCAGTGCGCCGATGGTCTGCTCGAACGTCTGGTACGCCATTGGCCCGTTCTCATCGATCCGCTGCTTCAGCAGCCAGTCGAGCGAGTGGTCCGTCGTGGCGATGAAGCCGTCGAGGCTGGATGCGGTGAAGTAGTGGACGGTCATCACTTCATGGTGCCAGCGGGGTCTGACATCGGCCCCAGGCGCGACCCTCGTTGCCTCTGCCAGGTGACTGGTCGGGCCGGCTGAGCTTCGGCCATGGAGTCCCAGGTCGAGAAGGCGCTGCGGCAGCGCGTCATGGACTGGGTCATCGAGCGCGCCGAGGCAAATGGAGGGTTCCTGCGTCGCGACGAGCTCCTCGACTTCCACCTCGACGGTCGCAAGCTGCCCGTCATCGACTACTCGCGGGGCATTCGCAACCCCGCCGAGTTCTCGTCGACGCTGTCGATCGTAAGCGCGGCCGACGGGCCTTATGACGACACCGAGTCCGACGACGGTCTGCTGCACTACGCCTATCGAAAAGGTGATCCGTGGTCTGGTGACAACCGCAAGCTCCGCAACGCGATGGAGACCGGTATGCCGCTGATCCTGTTCCGCAAGGAAGTCGCGAACATCTATACCCCTGTGTTGCCGGTCTACGTCGTCGACGACGAACCCCAGAGCCGCCAGTTCATCATCGCCCTGGACGAGGCGTTCCGGTTCCTGCCAGACGTCCGGCACCTGACAGAGCCGCAGCGCGAGTACGCCGTCCGGCTTGCCAAGCAGCGGCTCCATCAGCCCGCATTCCGGACGCGCGTGCTCGTGGCCTACGAGACTCGATGCGCGATCTGCGAGCTTAAGCACGGGTCGCTGCTGGACGCAGCCCACATCGTTCCCGATGGTCACGAGCTCGGCGTTCCGACGGTCAACAACGGACTTGCGCTGTGCTCGATCCATCACCGGGCCTACGACCAGAACATGCTGGGGATCTCGCCTGACTATGAGGTTCGGATCGCGCTCGACCTGCTGGAAGAGATCGACGGCCCGATGCTCAAGCACGGCCTCCAGGAGATGAATGGTCGTCGGTTGACGCTTCCTCGCCGGGTAGCCGACCGACCGAGCCGCGACCATCTCGCATGGAGGTACCAGGAGTTCGCTGACGCCGTGCGATGAGCGACCGTGCCGAGGTCGCTCACCGCCCCCGAGCAACGGTTGTTGCGATGACGACGGCGCTCGCCGCCGCGATTGCGGACGCCGTCCGGTTCACCGCCTCCGCCACGGCGCCGGCGCCCCACTCGCCGCGCTGAAGCTCCGCGGCTCGGCGCATGGTCTGCGACGTCCAGGGCAGCGACGGACGCAGGGACGGCATCGCCCCGCTTGCGTAGAGCAGACCGATCAGCGCGGCGGTGCGCGCGTCGGGTTCGTCCCGCTCGTCGAGCACCCGCAGGATGCGCTCCCGCAGCGCCGCCTCGTGCTGACCGTCGTTGGCGGGCCACCGGGTGCTGCGGAAGATCTTGAGGGGGCGACGGTCCTCGCGCCGGATGAGTCCGCGCTCCCGCAACCGTCCGAGCAGCACCTGGCTGAGGTCGGCCCCGAGCGTGACCAGCAGCGGCTGGACCCGCTGGGTCGTGGCCGACACCGTGTCGAAGGCCCGCTGCAGCAGCGGATCGGGCAGGCGGCCCTCTCCGGACGGCTTGACGCGCGGGCCGTTCAGACTCGGTGAGTCGTCGGCGCGCACGCGGCCCAGCAGCGCGAGCTCGGTGAGCAGTGCGCCGCCGAGCGTGTAGTACAGCGTGCCCGCCGCCTGGACTGATGCGCCGTCGTCGTCCAGGAGAAGCAGCATCAGGTCCTCGACGAGGAGCAGGTCCCGGGCGCTCATCGCCGGGGCTCCCAGCGGAACATGCGCAGTGCGAGCGCGACGGCGACGACGACCCAGGCGAGCGTCGGCACCAGCAGCGGCAGCGTGTCGCTCAGCGGCATGCCGCCGTTCCACGCGGCGATCACCAGCTCGGTGGCCGCGCCGCCGGGCAGCGCCCTCTTGAGCAG
>JBQGOU010000166.1:0-7638 GCA_052086865.1 Cellulomonadaceae bacterium | reverse complement strand
CCACGCCCACTCCTACCCCGACGCCGGTGCCTACCCTGACGCCCACGCCCACGCCCACGCCCACCCCGGACCCGGCGCCCACCACCGACCCGGCGCCGGCTCCGGACCCGACCCCGCAGGCGGTGACCGGCGTCGAGGCGACGGCCGAAGCCGACGGCTCCGTCACCGTCCGGTGGACTCCCGCCCCGGCGGCGGACTCCTATCTGGTCCGTCCCGTCGGAGGCAGCGGCACCAACGCCCCGGCCGGCGCGAGCAGCGTGCGGATCTCCGACGCGCCGCGCGGGACGAGCGTGCGCTACGAGGTCGTCACCCGCCTCGGGTCCCAGCAGGCCGTGTCCGCGCCCAGCGGCGCCGTCACGGTGGCGGACGTCCCCACGGTCGTCACGGGGCTGAGTGCCGCGCTGTCCTCGCGCACGGCCACGCAGCTCCAGGTCGCCGTCTCCTTCGGCGCGGCCTCGGCCAACGGCTCACCCGTCACCGGCTACCGGGTGTCCTACTCGGGCGGCGGGGTCAGTGGTGCGACGGACCTGGGCGCTGGTGCGACCTCGACCACGCTGACGATCGACTGCACGGGTCAGGGCCTGTGCACGGCGGGCGGTCAGCTGCGCGTCGAGGTGGTGGCCGCCAATGCGGTGGGCCAGGGACCCGCCGCCGCCGCGACCACCACCGTGCCGGAGCCTGACCCGACCGAGCCGCGCAGCGGCGACTCGCTGCCGATCGGCTTCCACACGGGCGGATCCGGCGCGGAGACCGGCACGGGATACGTCACGCTCACCGGACCGCCCGCCTGGTGGGCGGGCCACCCGGGCGGATGTCGTGTGGAGGTCGTCGCCGGGCTGGGGATGAGCCAGGACATCCCCTGCGCCGGGGGCACCGTCCGGATCGGGCACAACACCGGCAGCATGCGGGAGGTGACGGTGCGAGTGGTCGCGCTCGGCAACGGCGCGGCCTCGGCGACCGAGACCTTCTGGTGGTCCGGCCGCGCGGACCACCACTGGTGCGATGACCAGGGCCGGTGCTACGACCCCGTCTCGCTGCCCGACCCGGGCGTCGAGATCGTGCCGGCGCCCTGGACTCCGCCCCAGGTGCCCAACCCGCCTGTGCTCACCGCAGGCGTGGGCCTGCTCGGACTCGCGGCGGCGTTCCGCCTGACTCGACCGACCACACGACAGGGAGCACGATGACCCAGCACACCCGAGACGCGCAGGCCGACCATGCGCCCAGCGAGCAGCAGATCGCCGAGTTCCGGATCCTGCACGACCAGGTCGTCACCGCCGTCGAGCATGCGGTACGCGGCAAGCGGACGGTGCTCGAGCTCGTCGTCACCGCGCTGTTCGCCTCCGGGCACGTGCTGCTCGAGGACGTGCCCGGCACCGGGAAGACCACGATGGCCCGTTCGCTCGCCGCCGCGCTCGGTGGCAGCTCGAACCGCATCCAGTTCACCCCGGACCTGCTGCCCTCGGACGTGACCGGAACCGCCGTCTTCGAACCTGCCACCGGCCAGGTGCAGTTCCGCCCCGGACCCGTCTTCGCCCATGTGCTGCTGGCCGACGAGATCAACCGGGCGGCGGCCAAGACCCAGTCCGCGCTGCTGGAGGTCATGGCGGAGCGCACCGTCACGGTCGACGGCACCGAGCACCGGGTTCCGGCGCCGTTCCTGGTGGTGGCCACGCAGAACCCCGTGGACCTCGACGGCACCTACCGGCTCCCCGAGGCGCAGCTGGACCGCTTCCTGGTGCGGGTGAGTATCGGCTACCCCGATGCCGAGCACGAGATCGACGTGCTGCGTCCGGGCAGCGATGCCGGGCGGGTGGACCGCGTGCCGCAGGTCACCACGCCCGAGCAGGTGGAGAGCTGGACGCGCAGCCTGCGGGGGGTGCACGTGGCCGAGCCGATCCTGGAGTACGTCCGCGCGCTCGGTGAGCGCACGCGCACCGACGCCCGGCTCCGCCTCGGGGCGAGCACGCGCGCGCTGCGCGGGCTCGTGGCCGGCGCGCAGGTCCAGGCGGCGGCGCAGGGGCGCCACTTCGTCGTACCGAGCGACGTGCAGCGCCTGGCGAGCGCGGTGCTGGCCCACCGCCTGATCCTGACGCGGGAGGCGACGCTCGAGGGCGTGCGGGCGCAGGGCGTGGTCCAGGACATCGTGGCGCAGGTCGAGGCGCCCAGGCCCGTGCCGGCCTGAGCCGTTATTCACGGCGGCGCACTGTCGTGAAGGGCTTCTGCGTGGATAATGGGAGGTGCGGAGGGGTCCGACGAGGACGACGCGCAGGCGCCGTCGCCAAAGGAGAGACATGTCCGAGACCCAGGCATCCACGCACACCGATCCGAACCCGCTGGCCGACCTCGACTACGCGGCCTCAGTGGCCGACGCGCTCACGGCGGACGACCCGAACGCCCCCGTGATCATCGCCAACCACGAGAGCGCCGCGGACGCCGGCCTGTTCCACGTGAACATCAACGTCCTGAACAAGGAGACGCTCGAGGACGCGATGGAGCACCCGGAGAACTACCCGAACCTCACCGTCCGCGTCTCCGGCTACGCCGTGAACTTCGTCAAGCTCACCAAGGAGCAGCAGCGCGACGTGCTTGCGCGCACGTTCCACCAGCACGCGTGAGCTGACGCCCCACGCAGTCGTCGCCCGGCGCTCCGCGGTGAGCGCGCGGGCGCCCGGCGACGGCTAGCGTGGTGCCCATGGCATCCACCCGCCTCTACCGCGACGGTCGCATCCAGTCCGAGGGCTTCGACCTCGCCAAGATCTCCGACCTGCGCAAGGACCCGGACAACCTGCTCTGGCTCGACGTCGACCAGAGCGCGACGGACGAGCTGAAGCAGGTGGCCGACGAGCTCGGGCTGCACCCCCTCGCCGTCGAGGACGCAATCGAGGAGCACCAGCGCGCCAAGCTGGACCGCTACGACACGCACCTGTTCCTCACCTCCTACGCGATCTCGGTGCCGGCAGACCCGGGCGCGGGCCTCGTGCGCCACGAGCTCGACATGTTCGTCACCGCGAACGTCCTGGTCACCGTCCGCTCCGCCGGGGGCTTCGACATGGCGCGCGTGGAGCGCCAGTGGGACGCCCATCCCGGGCTCGTGGCGTGCGGCGTCGGCGGACTGCTGTGGGGTGTGCTCGACGTCGTGGTCGACTCCCACTTCGACACCGTGCAGCAGCTGGACGAGCGGATCGACGCCCTCGAGGACGCCGTGTTCGCGGACCGGCCCGACACGTCCGCCGTCCAGCGCGCCGCCTACGAGGCGCACAAGGACCTCGTCGTGCTGCGCCGGTTGGCCCTGCCGATGCGCGAGGTGGTCGGGGAGCTCATGCGCCGGGCCGAGATCGTGGGCGGCGAACTGCCGCCGGAGCAGCCCGCCCCGGATCACGGCGGGTTGCTGGGCCTTGTGCGCCAGCGTGCGCAGCCCGCGCCCGACCCCGAGCGCCGCCGCGCACGCGGCGACATGCTCGCGCCCTACTACCAGGACGTCTACGACCACACCCTGCGTGTGGCCGACTGGACCGACTCGTTGCGTGACCTCGTCTCCACGATCCTCGACACGAACCTCACCGCGCAGGGCAACCGGATGAACCTCGTGATGAAGAAGGTGACCAGCTGGGCCGCCATCATCGCGGTGCCCACCTTCGTCACGGGCTTCTACGGGATGAACGTCGCCTATCCGCTGATCAACACCGGCGCCGGGTTCTGGGTGGCGATGGTGGCGATGACGGCGGCGTCCGTCGGCCTGTACGTGCAGTTCAAGGCGCGGGACTGGTTGTAGCCGCCCGGTCGGTCGCCAGACCGGTCCCCGTACCGGGAGGCAGCGCGGCGGACACCGGCAGCAGCACGGCGGCGACGGCCGCGGCTCCCGCAGCGCGTGCGGCGTCCAGCACCTGCTCGACCGCCGTGAGCTGGCCCTCCAGCAGCACCGGCTCGCCCGCCGCCGCGTCGCCCGACCAGGTCACCGCCGCCTGTGCCGGAGGAGCGAACGACGCACCGGCCGGCATGTGCACCACGCCTGCGGCCCGCACCGTGGGATCGTCGGCGCGCCGGACCGCGACGCTGTGCACGGCCGTCAGCCGCGCGAGGGTTCGGGCGAGCAGGCGCTGCAGCCGCTCGCTCGCAGTGAACACGATGATCATCAGCCCCGTGCCGCCGCCGACGTCGCCCGTGGCCAACGACTCGAAGTTGACCCCGCGGCTCGAGAACACCCCGGTGATCGCGGTCAGCGTCCCGGTCCGGTCCGCGCCGCGTACGAACGCCACCCAGCGCACATCCGGTGTGCTCATCGCGCACCGTCCGCAACCCGGGCGGCGGCAAGCACGGCCTCGACCTGGTGGGCGCAGCGGCGCAGCAGCCTCGCCTCGTCCGGTGCCAGCGGGTCCAGCAGCACCCGGCTCCACCCCTCGGGGCCCAGCACCACCGGAACCCCCAGCACGCCCGTGATCGGCTCGCCGTCCAACACGACCTCCCCGTCCAGGGCCACCTGGCCCGCGACGACGATCTCGCGGCCGTCGAGCACGGTGTCGACCAGATCGACGGTGGCGCTTGCGGTGCCCGACGCCGTCTTGGCCCCGCTCTGGTGGGTCAGCCACGGTCGCGTGACGACGCGCAGGTCCGGCGGCCAGGCCTCGACCTGGGCGAAGGCCGCCGCCATGTCCGTGCCTGCCGCGGCGTCGAGCGCCTCCTTGGCCCGGCCGATCTCCGCGGCGAAGGTGTCCAGCGTCCGTGGTCCGCGCAGGGACGCGACCGCGCGGTTGCGCTCGTCCGCGTCCAGCCCGCGGATGCCGACGGTCGACCACAGCGGCACCAGCCCGTCGCCGTGCTGGCCCGCGACGAAGCCGCCCACCCGCTGCCGGCGCAGGCCCAGGGACACCGCGATCTCCCGGCGAAAGCGCAGCGTGTCGAGCCAGGCCCCCATGCCGATCACCCGGTGGCGCCCGAGGGCACGGGCGACGACGTCGACGCCGAGCTCGACGGGGTTGGACACGACGATGACGACCTCGTGCCCGGATCCGCCGTCGGCCAGGGCCTGGGCATACTCGGTGAACACCGCACGGTTGGCCGCGGCCAGGGCGTTGCGGTCCACCGAACCGCCCACCTGCGCGGGTGCGGTGCGCCCGGCCGTCAGCACGACGACGTCGGCGACGACGTCGCGCGGGTCCAGGGCGACGTCGATGAGCGGGGCGTGCTCGTCATAGGCGTCGATCAGGTCCGCGCGCAGCCCGAACGCCGCGCGCGCGGAGGGTCCGCTCGCCCGCCCCACGAGCTGCAGGCGGGAGGACGGGGGCAGGATGCGGCGCTCGATCAGCTGGACGCACACCTGCCGGCCCACGTCCCCCGTCGCGCCCAGCACGGCAACATCCATGCGCCCGAGCCTAGGCGCCCCAGGTTTCGGACACGTTGCGAGCGGGAGTGATCGTACGATCGACACGTGCCCACCGAACCTGAGGACGCCTCGGCCCCCGCCGAGAAGCGCCGTCACCGGCTCGGCATGCGGCGCATCGTCCAGCTGCTGCTCGTTGCCGCGGTCGGCTATCTCGCGGTGCCGCTGATCGGCCAGGCCCGCACCGTGGGCCGCGCCCTGGCCGGGGCGAACCCGTGGTGGATGCTCGCGGCATTCGGCTTCGTGCTGCTCGGGTGCGCGTGCGCGACGCTGGCCATGCGCGCCTGCTCCGGTGTGCGCTTCGACCTGCGTTCCGGGTTCCGCCTGCAGCTGGCCGTGAGCTTCGTCGGCACCGCGACCCCCGCAAGCGTGGGCTCGCTCGCCCTGAGTGTGCGCTACCTGACCAAGCGCGGGCAGTCGCTCGGACTGGCCACCGCCGCCGTCGGGATGCAGAACGCCGTGCAGTTCGTGGTGCACATGGTGCTGCTCACCCTGCTGGTGGTCTTCGGCGGTGGGACGGTCGACCTCCTGCACGAGGCCCCGGACGAACACGTCGTCATCGCCGTCGTGGGACTCGCGCTCGTGGCCGTGGCCGTCGTCATCGGCGTCCCGCGGCTGCGCCGCTCACTCGCCGGGCTCTGGCGTCACCAGGGCAAGGAGATCGTCACCAACCTCACCACGCTGCTGCGCACCCCGCGCCGACTGGGCGCCGCCGTCCTCGGCGCGGCGGGCACGACCCTGAGCTCCGCTGCCGCGCTGTGGGCCGTGATCCTCGCCGTCTCGGGCGGCAACCATCCGGTGGTTGCCGCGTTCACGACGATGGTGGGGGAGACCCTCGCCACGGCGGCGCCGACTCCCGGGGGCCTGGGGGCCGTGGAAACCGCACTCGTCGCCTCCATGACGGCCTTCGGGCTCACCCCGGCGATTGCGCTTGCGGCGGCGTTCGGCTATCGGATCGTCGGCACCTGGATCCCCGTGCTGATCGGCTGGGTCTGTTACAACCGGCTGGAGCGCAAGGACGAGATCTGAGCGGGGCGCGGCCTGCCGGGCGGGCGAGCCAGCGGAAGTTTCCGCCGCGACAGAACCGCTTCCCCGTGGTGACCGGGCGCCACCTCGCCTAGCCTGAGCCGGGACCCCGCGCCGAACGCACCCTGCGTGGGGGTGAGGAACAGGGGGCCAGGGTGGACAGGTCGACGGGACAAATGCGCGTGACGGCGCGCGGTCTGACGGTGCTGATGACCGGCCTGGTCCTGCTCGCCGGTGGGCTCTGGGCACGCTACCCGGCCGTGATCGGGCTCGGCGCGGCAGCCTGCGCCGCCATGCTGGTCGCGGCCGTGGGAGCGGCCGTGCCGATTCCGCTGGGCGTCGCACGGGCCGTGCGGCCCGCCCGGGTCTCGCGCGGGGAACCGTGCGCGGCCGAGGTGACGGTCACCAACCGGTCCCGCTGGTCCGCGCTGAGCGTGGCCGGTCATGACGAGGTGGCCGGCGCGGCCGTGCCCTTCCGGGTGCCGCGTCTGGGCCCCGGGCGCTCGTCCACGGTGCGGGTCGAGGTGCCCACCCACCGGCGCGGGGTGATCGCCTTCGGCCCGCTGGAGGTGCGCCGCAGCTCCTGGGCGGACCTGCTCGGCGTGGACCGGCGCTATGGATCCTTCGCCCACGTCGTCGTCGAGCCCGCCGTCCACGACGCGCTCGGCCTGCCGGGCGGCTCGCGCCGCGGGCACGTGGGCGCCGACGAGCGTGTCGAGCACGGCGGAACGGACCTGGTGGGGCTGCGCGAGTACGTGCCGGGGGACGATCTGCGCCGCCTGCACTGGGCCACGTCCGCGCGCCAGGGCGCACTGATGGTGCGTGAGGACGCGGACCCCTCGGCCCCGCACCTGACGGTGCTGCTGGACGACTCGGTTGACGCCTACGACGACGACGGCTTCGAGGAGGCCGTGGACGTCGCCGCCTCGTTGCTGGCGACGGCTGCCGCGGGCGGCGCGCCGGCACGGCTGGTGACCGTCAGCGCAGCGGTTGAGGTCGACTGTCTGGCGTCCACGGAGCCGGCGCCGCTGGACCCGGCGGCGCTCGATGCGCTCACCCGCGTCACGACGACGCGAACGGTGCACGGACCGGCGCGACTCGCCGCGCTCGAGCGGGCGCTGGGATCCGGCACGCCCGACGTCCTCGCCGTCGTCACCGGCGCCCGCGGCGATGTGGCGCGCCTGGTCCTGGAGGCCGAGCGAGCGGCGTCCGGCGCCGTCCTGGTCGTCGACCCG
>JBQGOU010000165.1:308-7642 GCA_052086865.1 Cellulomonadaceae bacterium | reverse complement strand
GCCGGGATCGCGCAGGTGTACTACGCGGTGGCCGACCCGAACCCCGCCGCCGCCGGCGGCGCCGACGTCCTGGCCCAGGCGGGCGTCCGGGTGCACGGCCCCCTCGAGCCGGCGACGGATCCCGACGGCCCTGCCCACCGCCTGGTGCGCTTCTGGCTCGCCTCGGTGCGTCGCGGCCGGCCGTTCGTGACGCTGAAGACGGCGTCGACCCTCGATGGCCGCATTGCGGCGGCGGACGGCTCGAGCCGGTGGATCACCGGTCCCCGGGCGCGCGCCCACGCCCACGCCGTGCGCGCTGACGTCGATGCGATCGCGGTGGGCACCGGGACCCTGCTGACGGACGACCCGAGCCTGACGGCCCGGCCCGGCGGCGCACCCTCCCGGCCGGGTCCCGCGGTGGGCGTGCACCAGCCGCTGCGAGTCGTCGTCGGCCGCCGGAACCTCCCGGAGCACGCCCGCGTGCGGGGCGAGGGCGGGGCGTTGGTGCACCTGCGCACCCACGACCCGGCCCAGGTGCTCGCCGAGCTCGCGGCCCTCGAGGTGCGCCACCTGCTCGTCGAGGGCGGGCCGACGCTCGCCGCGGCGTTCTGGCACGCCGGCCTGGTCGACGAGGTGCACGCCTACCTCGCCCCGGTCCTGCTGGGCGCCGGACCGGCTGTCGTCGGCGATCTCGGCATCCGGTCGATCGACCGCGCGTTGCGCCTCACGCCACACGAGGTCCGCACCCTGGGCGACGACGTGCTCATGATCGCCGTCCCCACCGACCGGGCACCACAACCGGTGCCGGCACCGTCCGAGCAGGAGAGCTGATGTTCACCGGAATCGTCGAAGAGATCGGCCGCGTGGCGGCCGTCGAGCACCTGGGGCCCGACGCCCGTCTCACCATCGTCGGCCCGTTGGTCGTCCAGGACGCAGGGCTCGGCGACTCGATCGCCGTCGACGGCGTATGCCTGACGGTGACGGAGCTGGGTCCCGAGCCCGGGTCCTTCCGGGTCGACGCGATGCCGGAGACGCTTGCACGCACGACGCTCGGGCGGCTGCGTGAGGGTGCGGCCGTGAACCTGGAGCGCGCACTGCCGGCGTCGGGACGCCTCGACGGGCACATCGTGCAGGGGCACGTCGACGGCACGGCCACCATTGTGGCCCGCCATCCGGGGCCACGCTGGGACGATGTGGAGCTCGCGGTGCCCCGTGCGCTGCTGCGCTACGTGGCGCAGAAGGGCTCGCTCACGGTGTCGGGCGTCTCGCTGACGGTGACCCGGGTGGACGACGAGGGCGCCGTCGTGGGGCTGTCCCTCATCCCCACGACGCTGGCGGCCACGACGCTCGGCACCCTCGCCCGCGGCGACGAGGTCAACCTGGAGGTGGACGTGCTCGCCAAATACGTCGAACGACTGTTGGAGGCCCGCGCATGAGGATCGGAACCATCGAGGAGGCGCTCGAGGCGCTGCGCCTGGGCCGCCCGGTGCTGGTCGCGGACTCGCCCGAACGGGAGAACGAAGCCGATGTGGTGCTCGCCGCCTCGAGCGCCACCGAACGGTGGGTGGCGTGGACGATCCGGCACTCCTCGGGATACCTGTGTGCGCCGATGCCCGGATACCGCGCGGACGCGCTCGAGCTGCCCCTCATGGTGCCGCACAGCCAGGACCCGCGCCGCACCGCCTACACGGTGACCGTGGATGCGGCCACAGGCGTGACGACCGGGATCTCGGCGCACGACCGCACCCGCACCCTGCGGGTGCTGGCCGATCCGGCCTCGGGGGCCGTGGACCTGATCCGCCCGGGGCACGTGCTGCCCCTGCGGGCCGTGGCCGGGGGCGTGCTGCACCGCGCGGGGCACACGGAGGCGGCCGTGGACCTCGTCCGCCTGGCCGGGGTGGGCGAGGTCGCCGGCATCGCCGAGCTGGTCAAGGACGACGGGACGATGATGCGCCTGCCGGACGCGAACCGACTTGCGGAGTCCGCGGACCTGGTGCTCATCACCATCGCGGACCTGATCGCCTGGCGTCGGGTGCACGACCCCGACGGAGGCTCCGCGCAGGCACCCCCGACCGTGCGGGTCGAGCCCACCGGCTCCGCGAAGCTGCCCACGGCCTACGGCGACTTCACGATCCACGGGTTCCGGGACCTGCGCACCGGCGCCGAGCACGTCGCGCTCGTCCCTGCGCAGAGCCCGCCCGACCCGGCCGAGCGGCCCCTGGTCCGCGTGCACTCGGAGTGCCTGACCGGGGACACGTTCGGGTCGTTGCGCTGCGACTGCGGGCCTCAGCTGCAGACGGCCATGCGCCTGGTGGCCGAGCACGGCGGCGCGGTCGTCTACCTGCGCGGGCACGAGGGCCGCGGCATCGGGCTGCTCGCCAAGATCGGCGCGTACGGGCTGCAGGACGCGGGCCTCGACACGGTCGAGGCAAACCTTGAGCTCGGCTGGCCTGCGGACCGGCGCGAGTACGGGGCCGCAGCGTCCATCCTCGACCAATTGGGGCTGAGCCGCATCGACCTGCTCACCAACAACCCGGCGAAGGTCACGGGTCTGGCCGCAAGCGGCATCGCGGTGGTGGAGATGGTTCACCTCGAGGTCGGCCACACCGTCCAGAACCACCGGTACCTGACGACCAAGAAGCTGGCCATGGGACACCTGATGGACACGATCGAGATCACGCCGGCGGCTCCGCTCGCGCAGGACGCCGGCCACACATCAATCCCGAGCACGGAGGTACCGCGATGAGCGGAGCAGGAGCACCCACCGTCCACGCCGACGCCACCGGCCTGCGCGTGGCGCTGATCGCCGCGAGCTGGCACACCACCGTCATGGACGGGCTGCTCGACGGGGCCCGACGCGCGCTTGCGCGCGCCGGGGCCACGGACGTGACCGAGGTCCGCGTGCCCGGCTCCTTCGAGCTGCCCGTGGCCGCAGCGACGGCCGCGGAGGCCGGCTTCGACGTGATCGTCGCCCTGGGCGTCGTCATTCGCGGCGGAACACCTCACTTCGACTACGTCTGCCAGGGCGTCACCAGCGGGCTGACCGACGTGTCCGTGCGCTACCGCGTGCCCGTCGGGTTCGGCGTGCTGACCACGGACGACGATGCGCAGGCGCTCGCCCGCGCGGGCCTGCCCGGTTCGGTCGAGGACAAGGGTGCCGAGGCCGTCGAGGCCGCCGTGGCCACCGCGGCGACGCTGCGTACCCTGCGGGGCGCGGCGGGGTGACCGCACTGCGGACGGGCGCCCCGCGCCCCGGCGTGCCGTCTAGGCTGGTCCCGTGAAGACCTTCGAGCAGCTGTTCGGGCAAGTCGTGGAGCGTTCGGTCGAGCGACCGGAGGGCTCCGGCACCGTCGCCGAGCTCGACGCCGGGGTCCATGCGATCGGCAAGAAGATCGTGGAGGAGGCGGCCGAGGTCTGGATGGCCGCCGAGTACCAGTCCGACGCGGAGACCGCCGAGGAGATCTCGCAGCTGCTCTACCACCTGCAGGTGCTGATGGTCGCCAAGGGGCTGACCCTCGAGGACGTCTACACCTATCTGTAACCCCGGCATTCTGTAACCCCGGCCCGGGCGTGCCCGGGCCGGCCGAGACCCACCGAGGCACCTGTGCTGCGTATCGCCGTCCCCAACAAGGGGTCACTGTCCGAACCTGCGTCGTCGATGCTGCGCGAGGCGGGCTACCGCCAGCGCCGCGACACCCGCGAGCTGGTGCTCGCCGACCCGGCCAATGACGTCGAGTTCTTCTTCCTGCGCCCGCGGGACGTCGCCGTGTACGTGGGCGCCGGCACCGTGGACGCGGGCGTGACCGGACGTGACCTGCTGATCGATTCCGGCGCGGAGGCCACCGAGCACCTCGCGCTCGGCTTCGCCCGGTCCACCTTCCGGTTCGCGGCGCCCAAGGACACGATCACGAGCCTCGAGCAGATCACGGGCCGTGGTGTGGCCACGTCCTACTCCGTGCTGGTGGGGCAGTACCTCGCGCAGCACGGCATCGAGCCCAGCCGCATCGTCCACCTGGACGGCGCGGTCGAGAGCTCGGTGCGCCTCGGCGTGGCCGACGTGATCGCGGACGTGGTCGAGACGGGCACGACGCTGCGTGCCGCCGGCCTGGAGATCTTCGGGGACCCGATCCTGGAGTCCGAGGCCGTCCTGATCCGCCGGCGCGACCAGGAGCCCCCAGCGGGCCTGGACCGGCTCACCCGGCGCCTTCAGGGCGTGATCACGGCGCACGGCTACGTGCTCATGGACTACGACGTCCCGGTCGACCGCATCGAGGATGCCGTGCGGATCACCCCTGGGCTGGAGTCCCCGACGGTGTCCCCGCTGCACGACAGCGACTGGGCGGCCGTGCGCGCGATGGTCGAGCGCTCCGCCACCAACCAGGTGATGGATGATCTGTACGACGTGGGCGCGCGGGCGATTCTCGTCACGCAGATCCTGGCCTGCCGCGTCTGAGGACGTCGCCGGCGACGTACGGCGGGCGCCTCGCGTCGGCACCCCGGCCCTGGACAGGCGATGATGGTGCGGTGACTGCACCCGGCCTCTACGCACCCTTTCGTCCCCGGCTGACCGTCCTGTCGAGCCGGGTCTTCACCGTGGTGCTCGTGGTGGGCGCCGCGGCCCTGCTCGTAAGCTCACCGGGATCGCCCGGCGCGGGGTACGACCCCGCCAACACGATCGGGATCCTCGCCCTGCTCGCCCTCGCGCTGTGGGTGGTGAGCCGCCACGGGGGGGTGCGTGCCGATGTGACCGCGCAGGGACTGCGCGTGCGCAACCTCGTGCGCACCACCGTGCTGAGCTGGCCGCAGGTCGAGGCGGTGCGCTTCGGGTCCGGGCAGCCGTGGGTGTCCCTGGATCTCGCGGACGGCACCACGCTCGCCGTCATGGCGATCCAGAGCGCGGACGGGCCCTACGGCGTCGCCGAGGCCCGCCGGCTCGCCGCACTCGTGCAGGCGAACCGGGGGCGGTAGCGGATCAGCGCACCTCGGCGCGGCGCCGGGGCTTGCGACCGGTGGCCTCGAAGCGGCCGGCGGCGTCGTGGCGAGCGGCACCGTCGTGGCGCCCAGCGGCGTCCTGACGGTTCGCGGGGGAGCGGCGCGCCTCGCGGCCGTCCCGGTCGGCACCCTTGCGGGGGCCGTGGGACCCGGGTCCCTGGTCGACGGTGATGCGCAGCGGGCGCCCACCCACCCGAGCCTTCGAGATCCGGTCGATCATCGCCGCATCCATCGGCGCGCTGATGTCGACGAGGGAGAAGCTCGGGAAGATGTCGATCTTGCCCAGGTCCTTGCCGTTGAGCCCGCCCTCGTTGGTCAGGGCACCGACGATTCCGCCGGGCTGAGCCCCGTGGTTGTGGCCGACGGCGACGCGGTAGCGCGTCCCTGAGGAGGTGCGGCGCGAACCGTCGTCGTCGCGGGAGTGCTGGCGGCGCGGACGCTCGTCCCGCTCCGGACGCTGGGCGAGGCGGTGCGCCTCGTCCCGCTGCGCCTCAGCCTCGAGCTGCTCGGCACGCGCCTGCGGCCCGTCGTCGCCCACGGCCAGCGCGGCCAGGGTCGCGGCCAGCTCGATCGGGTCGATGTTGGTGTCGGTGAGGTACTCGTTGACGAGGTCGCGGTACAGGTGCAGCCGCCCGGCATCGCGCCGGCCCTGCACGTTGCCGAGCATCGTGCGCACGCGGTGCGCCGAGACGTCGGCGGGCGAGGGGATCTCGACCTGCTGCAGCGGGGTGCGGGTGGTGCGCTCGATGGTGCGCAGCCGGCCGCGCTCGTTCGGGGTGACGAAGGACAGCGCCTCCCCGGTGCGCCCGGCGCGCCCGGTGCGCCCGATGCGGTGCACGTACGCCTCCGGCTCGCGAGGCAGATCGAAGTTGACGACCAGCCCGATGCGATCGACGTCGAGGCCGCGGGCGGCGACGTCCGTCGCCACCAGCACGTCCAGGGCGCCCGAGCGCAGGCGCTCGACGATCTTCTCGCGCTCCTTCTGAGCGACGTCACCACTGATGGTGGCAGCAGACACGCCTCGTTCGACAAGGGCGCTGCCGACTTCCTCGGCGGCGCTGCGGGTGCGGCAGAAGACGATGGCGGCGTCCGCGTCGGTTGTGGCGAGCACGCGGGCCAACGAGCCCGTCTTGTGCCGGAAAGGGACCACGGCGTAGGTCTGCCGCACGCTGGTGACGGTGGAGGACTGGCGGGAGACGGCGATCTCGACAGGCTCCCGCAGGTGCTCGTTGGCCACCCGGCGGATCGGCGCGGGCATCGTGGCGGAGAACAGGGCGACCTGACGCTCGCGCGGTGCGGCGGCGAAGATCGTGTCGACGTCCTCGGCGAAACCCATGCGCAGCATCTCGTCGGCCTCGTCCAGGACCAGGAAGCGGACCTGGTCGAGCTTGAGGGAACCGCGGGAGATGTGGTCCAGGATGCGGCCAGGGGTCCCGACGACGACCTGCGCGCCGCGGCCCAGGGCACGCTGCTGCGGCAGGTACGGCGCCCCGCCGTACACGGCGGCGACCTCGACGTCGAGGTGCACGGCGAAGGTCTCGATCGCCTCCGCGACCTGGAGCGCCAGCTCGCGGGTGGGGGTCAGCACCAGGGCCTGCGTGACCCGGGTGTTGTCGATGGCGGCGAGCATTGGCAACCCGAACGCGGCCGTCTTTCCGGTGCCGGTCTGGGCGACGCCGGTGATGTCGTGCCCGGCGAGCAGAACCGGGATGGCCTCGGCCTGGATCGCGGAGGGCTCGGTGAACCCGAGGCCAGCGACGGCACGCTCGAGCGGCTCGGGCAGCCCGAGCTCGGAGAAGGACAGGGGGGTGTGCGCAATGGCAGCAGGCATGGTGAACTAACGACCGTTCTTCGGTGAGTCGGAGTCGATACGCCAGGGCCTGATGGCCCGGCCCAGTCGCTCTCCCGATCACCCGAGGCCATAGACGGCCGTACACAACAACGCGGGACGTGCGACACACTCCGTGCGGAACCCTCAGACTACGCCATGGCGGGGCCCGGCGGCGGAGGCGGCCCCGTGACCTGAGACACACGGCGGCGGCGGCGCCGGCGCCACGTGCGCACCGCAGCTGCGGCCAGGACCACGATCGTGACCGCTGCGAGCAGCGGTGCGACGACAGCCAGGAGGCTCAGGCCCACCGATCCGGCGTCCTCGCCTGCGCTCAGCACCGGAGCGGCGAGACCAAGTGTTGCGGCGTTGAGGGCGGGGCGTGCAAGCGCCTTGACCAGATGGACGATCAGAGCGAGCGCCACGCCCGCCAGGGCCGGCGCCCAGGAGACCTGCCCCAGCTCGGCCGGGTCCGGCACGCGGACTGTCGTCGCCGCGGACCCCGCCGTGAAGACGAGGCCGCCGGAGGTCGGCC
>JBQGOU010000165.1:0-298 GCA_052086865.1 Cellulomonadaceae bacterium | reverse complement strand
GTCGTTGACGGAGTCGACCGCCGGCACCTTGTCCGCCACCACCTCCACCACGAACAGCGCGGCCAGCACCACCAGGGCCGTGTCCGAGGCCAACCAGTCCCACCCGGCGGGAACCGTGAGGAGGTCCGTGAACCGCGTCAGCACGCCGAGGACCAGCAGCGGCACATACGCATTCAACCCGGCGGCCGTGGCCAGACCCGCCCCTGTCATCAGCTCGAGCACGTTCCCGCCCCCCATCGGCTCCGCGCGCACCAGTCCCCGCGACGCGGTGCTGTCCCGGCCACCCTAGGATGGGCGC
>JBQGOU010000164.1:0-7652 GCA_052086865.1 Cellulomonadaceae bacterium | reverse complement strand
ACCGAGGGTTAGTCACCGAGACCGAGGGTTAGAACCCTCGGATTGGGTACCTAACCCTCGGTTTCGGCGGCCCAGGTGCCCGGGAGGGACCTGGGCGGCACGGCGGCCCGGGTGCCCCGGGGCCCAGGGGACTGGCGGTCTCGGCGGCACGGCGGCCCGGGTGCCCCGGGGGGGGGACCTCGGCGGCACGGCGGCCCGGGGGCCCGGGGGACTGGGGCCGCCCGGGGGGACGGGCGGTCTCGGCGGGGCTGCGCCGAGACCGAGGGTTAGTCACCGAGACCGAGGGTTGGAACCCTCGTATTGGGTACGTAACCCTCGGTTTCGGCCGCCCGGGGGCCGGGGGCCTGGGGGCCGGTCAGCGACCCAGGCGGCGGTCCCGGGTGGCGTAGGAGCGCAGCGCGCGCAGGAAGTCCACGCGCCGGAAGCTGGGCCAGTAGGCCTCGCAGAAGTAGAACTCCGAGTGCGCGCTCTGCCACAGCAGGAAGCCGCTGAGGCGCTGCTCCCCCGAGGTGCGGATCACGAGCTCGGGATCCGGCTGGCCCTTGGTGTACAGGTGCTGCGCAATGTCCTCGACGTCGATGCGCTCCGCGATCTCCAGCGCGCCGGCGCCCGTCGCCGCCTGCTCGCGCAGGTAGGCCCGGACGGCGTCGGCGATCTCGTGGCGTCCGCCGTAGCCAACTGCAACGTTGACGATCAGCCCGTCGACGCCCTCGGTGTCGCGCTGCGCGGCGCGCAGTGCGCACGCCGTGGACTCGGGCAGCAGGTCCAGGCGCCCCACGATCCGCAGCCGCCACCGGCCGCTGCGGGCCAGGTCGGCCACGGCGTCCTCGATGATGCGCAGCAGGGGCACGAGCTCCTCGGGGGCGCGCCCGAGGTTGTCCGTCGAGAGCATCCACAGGGTCACGACCTCGATGCCGAGCTCCTCGCTCCAGCCGAGGAACTCTGCGATCTTGTCCGCCCCGCGCTGGTGGCCCGTGGCGGCCGTCGCCCCGAAGGACCGCGCCCAGCGTCGGTTGCCGTCGAGGATGACGCCGACGTGGCGAGGCATGTTCTGCCGTGGCAGGCGGACGGACAGGCGGCGTTCGTAGAGCTCGTAGAGCTTGCGGGGTGGGCGCACCGTGGGGCCTTCTCGTGGTTCGTGGGGAGCTCCCACGCTACCGGAGTCCGGTGCGGGATATGGGTACCCGACGCCCACGACCTGCACGGCGCCCCCAGCTCCAGGGACGCAACCTACGGTGCCGTAGGGTTAGTCTGGTCACCCGTTCACCCCACCCACCGGCAGGTACCCATGGCACCCACGGATCGCACCGGATCCGAGCAGACGCTCGGGGACGTCGTCGGCGCTGCCGTCGACGCGGTCAAGCCCGGGATGCGCGGATGGATCCATGCGGGCACCTTCCCCCTGGCGCTCATCGGGGGAGTCGTCCTGGTCCTGCTCGCCCCGCCGACGGCGCCCCGCGTGGCCTGTGCAGTGTTCGCCCTGACCGCGGCGCTGCTGTTCGGTACGAGCGCGGTGTACCACCGCGGGACGTGGTCCCCGCGCACCGCGGCGATGCTGCGCCGGGCCGACCACTCCAACATCTTCCTCATCATCGCGGGCACCTACACACCCCTGGCGGTGCTGCTGCTGCCGGCCGCAACCGCCCGGACCCTGCTGATCATCGTGTGGTCAGGAGCGGCGCTGGGCCTGGCCGCCCGGATCATCTGGCTGGGCGCCCCGCGCTGGGTCTACACCCCGATCTACGTGGCCCTCGGCTGGGTGGCCGTGGGATACATGGGCGCGTTCTGGCACTCCGGCGGCCCGTCGATCGTGTGGCTCGTCGTGGCCGGTGGCCTGGCCTACACGGCCGGCGCCGTCGTCTACGCCCTCAAGCGACCCAACCCCAGCCCGCGCTGGTTCGGCTTCCACGAGGTCTTCCACGTGGGCACCGTCATCGGGTTCTGGTGCCACTACGCGGCGATTCTGCTCGCGGTGCTCCAGGCGCGCTGAGTCGCACCCGGGGTCTCAGCGCGGCACGACGGCGTAGCGCCGGTTGACGAGCGAGGGGTTGACCGCACGCACCCGGGCGATCTCCGCAGGGTCCACCTCGACCAGCGCCTGCGCCGGCTCCGCACCCAGCTCGGCCAGCACGGTGCCCGTCGGCCCGACCGCCAGCGAGTGCCCGACGACCCCGCGTCCGGCCTGGCTCACCGCGAGGACGGCGCAGGTGTTCTCGATCGCTCGCGCGCGCGCGAGCACGCGCCACTGCTCGACCTTGCCCGGCCCCGCGGCCCACGCGGCCGGGACCACCAGGACCTCGGCCCCGGCATCGACCAGCCACCGCGAGGACTCCGGGAAGCGCAGGTCGTAGCAGGTCTGCAGACCGAAGCGCAGGCCGCCCACCGCGACGACCACGGGCGCGGCGTCCGCCGGACCCGGCTCGAGGCGGTCCGACTCCCGGTGGCCGAAGGCGTCGTAGAGGTGCACCTTGCGATACACGCCGGCGAGCGCGCCGTCGGCGGCCACGGCCACAAGCGTGTTCGAGGCCCGCGGATCGCCGTCAGCCGAAACCGTCGTCGTCCCTGCGACGATCGCCACGGCATGGCGCGCCGCCAGCTCGCGCAGGAAGGTCACCGCCGGGCCGTCCAGGGGCTGGGCCACGCTGGGGTCGACACCGGCCGGGTCGAACACCGTGGCGTACTCGGGGAGCACGACGAGCGCCGCCCCGCCCCGCGCCCCGTCGCGCACCGCGTGCTCGATCTGCGCGCGGGTGGCGGCCTGGTCCGTGCTCGACGCGATCTGGGCCAGCGCCACCCGCACCGCGGCGCTCACGGAGTGCGCTCTCCCGCGCCGTCGGAGGTGGCCTCGCCGGGCACCGCGTCACCCGAGGGCGTCTCGGCGACCTCGGTGGCCTCCGCTTCCTTCGCGGCCTGCGGAGCCTTCTCGGCTTCGGCGGCCTCGGTGGCCTCGGTGGCCTCGGTGGCCTTCCCGGCACGCTCGTCGTAGGCGATGCGCCGCACCTTGCGGTTCATGCTGAACCATCCGAGGATCCCCACCAGGGCCAGGAAGAATGCGGCCAGGAAGCCGAGCAGCCCCGGTGTGACGTCGTAGGGATTGAGGTCCGGGCGCAGCACGTCCGTGGGCGAGGGGCTGGGTGATGGCGCGGTCAGCACGACCAGCGCGCTCAGCAGGCCGGTCATGAGGCGTCCTGGGAACGGACCCCGGCAAACAGGTCGTCCTCCGGGATGGTGGTCGGCACGCGGGACTCGGCGAGTTCGTACTCCTCGACGGGCCACACCTCGGCCTCCAGGTCGCGCGGGGTGCCGAAGAAGAACCCGTCGGGATCGATCTGCGTGGCGTGCGCGCGCAGCGCCGCGTCGCGCGCCGGGAAGAACTCCGCGCACCGGATCCGCGTGGTGACGGGGCGCTCCGGGATCTCGCGGGCCTCGCGCGTGGCGACCCAGTCGCCGAACGGCGACTCCAGCCCGGCGTCCAGCAACGCGTCGTGGACGGTGCGAATGCGGCGCATCGAGAAGTCGTGGTTGTAGTACAGCTTCAGCGGGGTCCACGGCTCACCGCGGTCCCGGTACCGCTCCGAGTCGCCTGCGGCGCGGAACGCCTCCATGGACACGTTGTGGCACTGGATGTGGTCCGGGTGGGGGTACCCGCCCGTCGGGTCGTACGTCGTCATCACCTGAGGGCGGAACTCGCGCACGAGCTCGACCAGCGGCGCCGCGGCGACCTCGAGGGGCAGCGTGGCGAAGGTGCCCTCCGGCAGCGGCGGCAGCGGATCACCCTCCGGAAGCCCGGAGTCGACGAAACCGAGCCACCGGTGGCGCACCCCCAGGGCCTCGGCGGCCGCCGCCATCTCCACCCGGCGCAGCTCGGCCATCTCCTCGATGGTGCCAGGACCGTCGCCGTAGCGCGGGTTGAGGATCGAGCCCCGCTCACCGCCGGTACAGCTGACGACGAGGACCTCGACGCCCTCCGCCGCATAGCGCGCCGTGGTCGCCGCACCCTTGCTGGACTCGTCGTCGGGGTGTGCGTGCACACACATGAGGCGCAAGGCCGAACTCGCCACCTGAACAGCTCCCTCCCTGGTGCGCCCGGGGCGCGCCCACGCGTGCCTGGCCGCCGGCCGACGCTCGACCGTAGGCCACAATGTTCCCATGACCTCGCCCGCCCCCGTCCCCCCGCCCGACCGGTACGGCACCCGGCCGGCCAGCCCGGCACGCCGGCGTGCCGGACGGATCGTGCTGTGGACCGCGGCGGGCCTCGGCACGGCGCTGGCTGCGTGGAGCGGCTGGTCGATGGTGGCCAGCCAGCCGTTCACGACCCAGGAGGTGGGCTTCAGCGTGCAGAGCCCTGAGGTCATCGAGGTGACGTTCAACGTCACCAAATCCGCGGACGTGACGCTGCAGTGCACCATCACGGCACTGAACTCCTCCTACGGCGAGGTCGGGTCACGCTCGGTGACGATCGGGCCCGGCTCGGGACAGCGGGAGTCCTTCACGATCGACGTCCGCACCTCCGAGCTCGCGACGACGGGCGTCGTCGACAGCTGCGAGGTCGTCGAGGGCTGAGCACGTCCCGCAGCCCCCACCGCGCACCGCGGCGTGCCCGGAACGGCGCCGGTCCGACCGCGCTGGCTATAATGACACTCGAACACGCTGCTCGACGACGACGAACGCCCGGGAGATCTTTTCCGGGCGTTTGGTGCATCGGACCGCGACCACAGCGCGGCATCGTCGGCAGCACCCTCGATCCGGCGCACGGTAACTCACCGTGCGCCGCACCTGTTGAGTAAAGGAGCGATCATGGCCGAGACCACCACTACGACGTGGCTGACCCAGGAGGCCTACGACCGGTTGAAGGCGGAGTACGAACACCTCACGGGTGACGGCCGCACGGAGATCGCCTCGAAGATCGCCCAGGCACGAGACGAGGGCGATCTCAAGGAGAACAGCGGCTACCACGCGGCCCGCGAGGAGCAGGCCAAACAGGAGGCGCGCATCCGCGAGCTCAAGGCCAAGCTGGAGAACGTCGAGATCGGCACCCCGCCCGACGACGGCAAGGTGGAGGCCGGCATGGTCGTCACCGCGAACGTGGCCGGCGACGAGATGTCCTTCCTGCTCGGCTCGCGTGAGATCGCCGGTACCACAGACATCGACGTGTACTCGGAGCGCTCCCCGCTGGGCGCCGCCATCTACGGCAAGTCCGTCGGCGACTCGGTGACCTACACCGCCCCGAACGGCGCCAAGATCGACGTCACGATCCTCGACGCCAAGCCCTTCCAGGGCTGAGCCCGAAGACCGGCGGGCGGGGCATCGACGCCCCGCCTGCCGCCTCCCGCCTGCCTCCTCCGCTCAGGCAGGCTCGACGATGTGGTACTGCGCCGCGCGCAGGTGCGCAACCAGGTCGGCGCAGTGCTCCGGCCCCTTCGTCTCCACCTGCGCACTCACCTCGACCTCGTCGAGAGCCAGCTGGGGCCCCGTGCGCGTGTGCTCGATCTGCATGATGTTCCCGCCCAGCCCAGCCAGGTCGTCGAGCAGGCGCGCCAGCGCCCCCGGACGGTCGACGATCCGCACGCGCAGCTGCAGATAGCGCCCGGCCGAGGCCAGGCCGTGCCGCACGACGCGCAGCAGCACCAGCGGATCGATGTTTCCGCCGGAGAGCACCACGACCACGGGCCCGGAGAACGTGTGCGGGCGTGCCAGGATCGCGGCGACGCCGGCAGCCCCCGAGGGCTCGACCACGAGCTTCGCCCGTTCAGCCACCATCAGCAGCGCCCGGGAGAGCTCGTCCTCGGTGACGGTGACGGCCTCGAAGCTGCCGTGCGCGAGCAGGTCGAAGGGCACGGCGCCCGGGGTCGGTACCGCGATTCCGTCCGCCATCGTCGAGTGCACGGCCGCCGTCACGGGGCGCCCCGCGGCCAGGGACTCCGGATACGCCGCGAGCTCCTCGGCCTGCACCCCGACCACCCGGACATGGGGCGCATGCGCCGCGAACGCGGCGACCAGCCCCGCGGCCAGCCCGCCGCCGCCGAGTGGTACCACCACCGTGCGCACGTCGGGCACCTGTTCGAGCAGCTCAAGCCCGATCGTGGCCTGGCCGGCCACGATGTCCGGATGGTCGTAGGGATGGATCAGAACGGCACCCGTCGCGCGAGCATGCTGGTAGGCGGCCGCAAGCGCGTCCTCGATGCTCGAGCCCACCAGACGGACCTCGGCGCCGTACCCCCGGGTCGCCGCGACCTTGGGCAGCGCGGCGTCGGACGGCATGTAGACGACGGCGTCGATGTCCAGCGCCCGCGCGGCGATCGCCACGCCCTGGGCGTGGTTGCCCGCGCTCGCCGCAACCACCCCGTGGGAGCGTTCGTGCGCGCTCAGCCGGGCGATGCGGACGTAGGCGCCGCGGACCTTGAAGGAGCCGCCGCGCTGGAGGTTCTCGCACTTGAGGTGGACCGGTGCGCCGACCAGCTCGCTGAGCGCCCTGCTCGACTCGACGGGGGTAGGCACCACGAGGCCCTGCAGCAGACGGCTTGCGTCCGCGATGTCGGCGGCGTCGATCTGGCTGCCCGGGCCGGCGGTCATCGCGACTCTGCCGTGTCCTGCTCGTCCGTGTCCACGCGCACCAGGGCGCGCTGCACCCGCTCGCGCACGTTCTCCCCGGGTTCTCGGAGCCGCACATGGTCGTCGTACCCGAGATCGGGGAACTTGTCGTGGCCGTGCCAGAACAGGACGACCGTGTTGATCACCGCGGCGATCGGCACGGCGAACAGCGCACCCAAGATCCCGGCGATCAGCGTCCCGGCCGTCACCACGAGGAGCACGGCCACCGGGTGCAGCGAGACTGCGTGACCCATGAGGAACGGCTGGAGCACGTTGCCCTCGATCTGCTGCACGAGCAGCACGATGCCCAGCATGATCAGCGCGGCCACCCACCCCTTGACCACAAGCGCGACCAGCACCGCGATCGCCCCCGTGACGATCGCCCCGACGAAGGGGATGAACGACCCGACGAAGACCAGGACACCGAGAGGGAACGCCCATGGCAGTTGCAGGATCGCGGCGCCGATCCCGATGCCGGCGCCGTCGACGAAGGCAACCAGGATCTGGGTGCGGGTGTATGCCGCGAGGGTCACCAAACCACGGCGCCCGGCCTGGTGGACGGTCTCGCGGTTGCGCCGGGGCACGAGGCCCACGACCCAGCCCCAGATCCGCCGGCCGTCGAGCAGGAAGAAGAACGTGCAGAACAGGGTGATGATCGCGCCGGCGAGCACCTGCCCCACCGTCGTGGTGACCGTCAGCGCGCCCGTGACCAGGCTGCCGGCGTTGTCCTCAACCGCCGACGTCGCATTCTGCAGGTACTCGGTCAGCGTGTCCGAGTCGAGCCCGAGGGGCCCCTCGGCGAGCCAGTCCAGGAACGTCCCGAAGCCGGCGATGGCCTGGTCGCGCAGGTCGGCAAAGCCCTGGAAGATCGACCGGCCGGCCAAGGTGACGAGCAGAACGACGAAGGCGACCAGGCCGAGCACCGCGACGACGGACGAGAGCGGGCGCGGGAAGCGCAGCCACCGCGAGAGGAACCGGACCGCCGGCGTGAGCAGCGTGGCGAGCAGGATCGCGATCGCCACGGGCACAACGACCACCTTGAACAGCGCGATCAGGTAGAC
>JBQGOU010000163.1:0-7664 GCA_052086865.1 Cellulomonadaceae bacterium | reverse complement strand
TTCATCGTGTTCCATCCTTGCTTGAAGAACGGAACGAAAACCAGGCCGATTCAGATTGCGTGCCCGCGTCCGCAACTCCCCACAGCGCCGACAGAGACTTCGGCACCGAGAACGTCAAGTCATAGCCGGCGACCGCCCGGCGGGTGCCGCGCTCGGCCTCCTCCGCCTCGATCGCCGCGACCTGCTGTGCACGCGAGACCGGCCCCAGCTCGGGGTCGAGGCCGGCGACGCGCTTGTCGACGCGCTCCTGCACACTCGCGTACTGCCGGTACGCCTCACCCAAGGCCTCGCCCGTGATCGGATCGCGGCCCATGCCGACCAGGAGCTGAAGCTGCGCCTCGGACACCTGCCCGCCCTCGGCGAGCTCGCCAGTACCGAGGTATGGCAGGCCCGAGCCCATCCAAGAGCCGGGAGGAGTTCCCTCTTCCGTGTAGTACCTCGTCAACGGCGTGGACAGCGAGCGGTCGCCATCGCCCGCGGCGACCGTGCGCAGGAGGTACTGGTAGCCGTCGCCGGCCGACATCACACGCATGGAAACCGTCATGTAGGCCAGGTGAACCGTCGGCATCTCGCATCGGTGACGCGGACGATCCCCGACGTGTCAACTTAGGTTGACGCGGCAGGCCTCTCTTGAAAGACGTGTGGCAGCTCATGAGGCGCTCCGGGCTGGGGTTGGCTCAGGCGGGTCCGCTCGCGGAACAGACGTCTGGCCGACGATGATCAGGCGATGGGACACTCCGGCTGAGCGCCGCTAAAGACGGCGGTCGTGCACCGGGCAGATGATCTTTCCCGGCGATGGACGTCGCGCGGGGTGCGCTCACCGGACTGGAGGCTCAGTCGCGGCTAGCTTAAAGTCGGGGTGCCAGCGTCTATGTAGTGTCGCAGGCTGGGTAAGGTGATCAGTCGCCGCTGTCGCTTCCGATGAGGTCGAGCAGGCCCGGGAAGCGCGCGTCGAGGTCGCGCCTGCGCAGAGTCACCTCGCTGCGGTTGCCCCGGTCGACCTGGTGCACCAGCCCGGCCTCGCGGAGCACCTTGAAGTGATGACTGCGCGTGGACTTCGACAGGTCCAGGCCGAAGCTCGTGCAGGAGCGCTCGCTGCCGTCCGCATCGTTCACCAGGTCATGAATGACGCGCCGCCGATGAGGGTCGGCCAGCGCCGACAGCACCGCACCGAGCTCGATCTCGTCCGGCTCCACACCGTCGGTCCTGCCAGCCATCGTCGCCCTCCATCTCCGTACAGCATCAAAGGTTCGACTTGCATCGTACCTCATGGTCGTGCCAGTCTAGCTAGGTTCGTTCTATATCGAACCTCTGTCATGTATCGAACCAAAGGAGTGCCCCATGCCTCGACCTAGACTGCTGCTGGCCGTGATCCTGCTCGCTCAGTTCGTGATCCCGTTGTCCATCTCCGGCACCGCCGTCGCGCTCCCTGCGATCGCCGGCGACCTGGGTTCGGACCCGACGCCGTTGCAGTGGGTAGTCAACGGCTTCAACGTCGCCTTCGCGGTCTGCACGATCGTGTGGGGCGCCTGCTCCGACCGGATCGGCTACACGCGCTCGTTCCGGATCGGCATCGCCATCGCCATAGCCGGGGGCATCGTCAGCATGTTCGCCCCGAACATCGCCGTGCTGGACGCGGGCAGGATCATCGCCGGAATCGGCTCAGCCGCGGTACTCACCAGTTCCGCACCGATCCTCAGCCACCTATTCGAGGGCAAGGCCAGAGCGCAGGCGTTCGCGCTGTTCGGCACAATCAGCGGCCTCGGCCTCGCCGCCGGCCCTGCCCTATCGGGTCTGCTCCTGTCCGCCTGGGGATGGCAGGGCATCTTCGCCGCGCACACGATCGTCCTGATTGTCGCGTTCATCGGTGCCGCACGGCTTCCCCAGCTTGGTCGGGGCGGAACCTCGCTGCGGGAGATCCTCGACTTCTCCGCGCTGAAGGCTCCGAAGTTCCTCGCCATGACACTCGTGCCGATCGCCGGGGCAATCGGCTTCGTGACGTTCCTGACCTACCTCCCCAGCGCGCTCGGAGCCATCCACGGGCTCACCGCCGGAGTCACCGGCGCACTGATGCTTGTCATGACTATCCCGGTGCTCATCGCCCCGGTCGCGGTTCACCGTCTCATGGAACGCAGCCACCTCACCCCGACCGCCATCGTCGCCGTCTCGTTCGCGTGCCTCATCGTCGGCGGCATCGGCGTGCTCTTGTTGCTAAGGCCCGATCTGCCGGTCGCACTCGGCGTCACTCCGATGATCCTGCTCGGCCTGGGCTTCGGCCTGCCGCTCGGGTTCGTCGACGCCGAAGCGCTGGCGGCCGTGCCCGCTGAACGAGCCGGAGCCGCCTCGGGCGTCATCAACCTCTTCCGCATCGGCTCTGAGGCAGTGTTCGTCGCCGCCTACGCCGCGATCCTCGCCGCCGTCATCACCACAACCCTCCCCGGCACCACCGGTGAACTGATCGCTTCCGGCAGCCCGGGCGAACCGTGGATATACCACAGCGGCCTCATGGCCGCCGCCGGAACCATGATCGGGCTCGTCGCCATCGCCGGTGTCACGTTCCTCGCTCTCACCCGCGCCGCCAACCGCAGTGCCGTCACCGCCAGGCAGGTCGAAGTAGCGCGCTGAGACGAAGAGTGCGTCATGGTCGATCAACGCCGGGACGCACTGTCGTCGGTGCTCATCAGTTCGCGTGCGTAGCTTGCGATGACGCGGGAGTACATCGGGAAGGCCGGACGAGAGTCGTGAGGGTTCCCAGCGTGATTGGAATCTCGCAGGCCGTTTATCGGGTACTGGAGTGATCGCGATGTTCGAGCCCGTTCTCGCGCGAACCAGCACGATCCACCGTCCTGTCGGCCCGGTCGCGTATGACTGCGTGAAGTTCATCATCGTGCGTGACGGCAGTGCGATCTTGTTCAGCGAGTTCGGCGAGCGCCCGGTGAGGCCCGGTGACGTGGTGCTGCTCGGCGCGAACGTGCTGTGCGCGTCGGAACCGGAGGGGCATGTCACAGTCACTACGATCTACGCCGACACCGACTTCCTGCTCGATCAGTTGTTCTGGCAGTACGCCGACGTCCTCCGCGACCGCCTTGACGCGCAGGGGTTCGCCGACACGATCTACACCGAACCCGCCCAAGTGCTCCGGCTCGGGGAAGACCGCTCTGGAATGTTGATGCCCTGGTTGGACGAGCTCGTCGCACTCAGCGTCGACGGGCATTACAGGGAGCGGTTTCATCGGATGCAGGCGTTGTGGCACGCGATCATCGACCAGATCGCGCCGTACATCCGCATCACTCCGTATCGAACTTCACCGCACCAGCGGGCACGGCTCCGCCCGACGTTACCGAGGGGTCGCCGGTTCGCGCCGTTGCGGGCGGAGGCACGCCAGGTGCGCGATGTTCTGCGCAGTGACATCGCTCGGAGCTGGGGACTGGCAGAGCTGGCGGGCATGGTGCATTTGTCCACGAAGCAACTCAGTCGCGTGTTCGTGGACGCCTACGGAAAGACGCCGTTGACGTATCTGACGATGCTGCGGGTCGAGGAGATGGCTCGACTGCTGCGCGAAACCGACCTGTCGATCGAGCAGGCGGGTCGACGAGTCGGGTGGCGTTCTCGCAACCGCGCGTCGGCGGTGTTTCGCGAGTGCGTCGGGATCACGCCGAGCCGGTACCGAGCGATGCGCTCCGCGGGCAGCAGCATGCACACGAATGAGACATCGGTGCCCACCTAAACGACCCCATCCCGGGCCGCCGCGCCCACAGTCGCGGTTTCGTTGATATCCCGTTGTTCTACGTCAGGTGCCTCCGAGTCCCTACCGGCCAACCTACCGCTCCATTCGTTCGCTGACCGTCTCGACACTCTCCGGATACACCTGGCTCACCTCGCAGGTGCAAGACCAGCCGCCCACACCCCTGATGGCTGGTCTACCGGGAGGAGGCCAGACCATGGCGACGAGGGAAGAGGCCCGCCAGAAGCGGGAAGAGAAGCTCGACGAGCTGCACGAGAAGCTGACCGGTGCGGTCGAGCGGCTCGTCACGGGTGAGGACTGGGCTGACGCGTTGCGTTTCGCCGCCCGGTTCCGGTCGCGCTCGTTCAACAACGTGCTGTTGATCTGGGAGCAGCATCAGGCGGCGTTCGAGCAGGGCCGGGTGCCCGAGCCGTTCCCGACCTATGTTGCCGGGTACAAGCAGTGGCAGCAGCTCGGCCGGCAGGTCGAGAAGGGCCAGCCCGGGTATCAGATCCTCGCCCCGGTCACGGGCCGGTTCGCGTCCGCGAACCCCTCGGACCCGGCGTCCTGGTACCGGCTGAGCCGTGGTGAGAAGCCGAAGCCGGGCGAGGTGGTGCGCTCGCGGATGGTCGGCGTGCGCCCCGCCTACGTCTGGGACGTCTCCCAGACCGCCGGGGAGCCGATCCCGGAACCGCCGTCGCCGACCTTGTTGGAGGGTGAAGCGCCCGACGGGCTCTGGGACGGGCTCGCCCAGCAGGTACGGGCGGCAGGGTACGAGTTGATGCGGGTGCCGCATGAGGGGATGATCCATGGCGCGAACGGTCTGACGGATTTCGAGGCGAAGACGGTCGCGGTGCGGGAGAACATGGACCCCGCCGCCCAGGTCAAAACCCTGGCGCACGAGCTCGCGCATGTCCTGATGCACGACCCCGACCAGGAGGATGCCCGCCAGCATCGCGGGATCGGCGAGGTCGAAGCCGAGTCCGTCGCGCTGATGATCGGCGCCGCCCACGGAATGGACACCACCGGGTACACGATCCCGTACGTGGCCGGCTGGGCGACGAACGTTGACGGCAAAGAGCCGGTCGAGGTCGTGCAGGCCACCGGTGAGCGGGTGCGGAAGACCGCGGCGGGGATTCTCGATCAGCTCGACACTGTGCAGGTTCCCGATGGCACCCCGCCGGGCCTTGACCGCGACGCGGCCCGACCGGGGCGCTCGGAGGGCCATGCCGCGACCGTTGCCGAGCCAGAGCACGACCCAGCCCCGGAGCTGGCGCGTGCACGGGGGCTGTGATGGCTGCCCGAACCGGGTTCACTACCGCTCTCGCCGGGCTCGGCGAGGACGCGCCGGTGCCGGTTGCCGCCCGCCTGTTCGCTCAGGCCGGGGTGCCGGTGTTCCCGTGCGCGCCCGGTGGGAAGAACCCGCTCACCGAGCATGGCTTCCACGACGCGACGACGAGCCTCGGGCAGGTTGAGGCGTGGTGGCGGCGGTTCCCGGCGGCGAACATCGGGATGCCCACCGGCGCCGCCTCCGGCGTAGTGGTCGTGGACGTCGATGTGCACGGCGTCAACGGCTACGACGCCTACCGCCAAGCGCGCCGGGCGGGGCTGGTGAACGGGTGGGAGGCGCTGGTGCGCTCACCGACCGGTGGCCGGCACGTCTACTACCCAGCCTCCCTGGCGAGTGAGCAGCCGTCGTGGCAGGCCGGGCGTGCGGGGATCGACTTCCGTGGGGATCGCGGGTACATCATCGTGCCGCCCTCGCGCCGCATCATCGACGGCGAGACAGTCTTGTATCACCTGGCGTCGCTGAGCCCGACACCAGGCCGGGCATTGGATGCGTCAGCGCTGCGGACGTTTCTGGACCCGCCGCGCCCGCCGCGCAGTCTTCCCGAGCGGGGCCACTCACCGGGGCGGACCGATCCGCTGAAGCTCGCGCAGTGGCTGGGCAGTGAGCGCACGGATCGCAACCACAAGTTGTTCTGGGCGTCCTGCGTACTCGCCGAGGAAGGCGTGCCCTACCGGGATGCGCTCGATGCGATGCTCACCGCCTCCCAGCCCGACTTCGGGCAGCGCGAGATCGCCCGCACCGTCGCTAGCGGCTACAAGCGCATCCACGGCGACGCACCCCACCCCAGAGAAGCCGACACGGCACGGGCCGGCCCCGGCCCCGTACACGATCTCGATGCGATCCCTGAGGGTCGTGTCCCGTCGAGGGGGCTGCGATGAACCCGGTGGAGCGTCGCGGGTGGGCGGTGGTCACGGCAGCGTCGGGCACCGTTCTCATCGGTGCGGGTGCGTTCTGGTTGAGCTTCACCGCGCTGGCCGATCTCGCCATGAGGTCGAGCATCGCGGCTGGGCAGGCGTGGATCTGGCCGCTGCTGGTGGACGGCCTGATCGTGGTCGCCACGGTCGCCGTCGTCGCCCTCGACGGACACCGGACGGCCTGGTATCCCTGGGCGTTGCTGATCGCCGGCGCCATGATGTCGGTGACCGCGAACGCGGCCCACGCTCTCGTCACCGCCGACGCGACAGTGCCCGGTGTCCTCGCCGCGACGGTCGCCGCCGTCCCGCCCCTGGTGCTCCTGGCCTCCACCCATCTCACGGTCGTCCTCATCCGCTCCACCCGTGTTGCCGACGTACCGGCCAAGTCACCGGTTCCCGTGCTGTTCCCGGCGACCAGCTCCGAGGCTGAGGCCCCCGACCGGCCGACTTCGGAAGCGCTGGCGCTGGCGGAGCCGCCGGAGACCGAGGAGATCACCGCCCCAGTCACGCACGAGCCGGTCGCGCCCGAGCTTGCTCAGGCCGATGCGCCGGAGGTCGGTGTGGGGCGGCGTGAGCAGGCGGCCCGGTTGCGGGGTGAGGGGTGGTCGAACAAGCAGATCGCCCGCTCCATGGGCGTGCATCCCTCGACCGTGGGCCGGTGGCTCCCACGCCCACCCGACCCCGACCCGCAGGGGCCGCGTGAGTCGTCCGGCCCGCACGGGGTCGGCATCCCATCCGATCAGTCTGAGGAGGAATCATCATGAACGCCGAACAGCATCCGCACGACCCGCACCAGCAGCGGCCGCCCGATCCGTCCCCGACACCGGAGCGGCCGGAGCCTTCGGGGATGGCGCCCGAGGCGATCCAGGCCGCCGATGTCGACCGGGACCAGCAAGCCGAGCTGGACACCGAGAAGCCGGCGCGTGGGGTGGACTGGGTGCGCCCGTCGGATCTGATGTCGCGGGCCGGCGGTGCTCTGTCGCGGCGTGGGATCGATCTCCAAGCCGACCTCGCACTCCGTGCCAGGTCCGGTATCGCCGCAGGTGCCAAGCACCTTGCCGCGTCTGCGAGGCGGTTGCCGCCGCTGTCCGCGTTCGGGCGGGAAGAGCCCGCGGTCGAGGCGCGGAGCCTGGGCCGGGAATGAGACGGGGGTGATCGATCATGCACACGATCTGAGGTGCTGTCCCTGACCGTCTCGCTGCTCGTGGGAGGCGCGGTGCATCTGTCTGTCAGGAGGTGCCGTGATGATTCCGCACACGATGACCGCCCCCGCGGGCGGGGAGGACCACACGACCGGTGAAGGGCTCCGCGCTCTGCTGGGCCGGCTGCACGAGGAAGGGCCAGGAGCTTGGCGTACCGACCCGACCGCCGCGAAACTCATGAGCTTCGCGGCGGACAAGTACGCGGCTCTGGCGCGGAAGCATGGTCTTGATCCGTGGGAGGCGGCGTCTGCGGCGTTCGATGTGATGCGCAGCCGCTCCACGCGGGAGGCGGAGGACCCGTGGGCGGTGGTCACGCACGCGGTGCGGATCACCTGCATCGCCGAGGAACGCGGCCAAGGCCTGCTCTGTTCGACGCATCAGGCCCGCCGCCCGCACTACTCGGTCTTCCACGACGCCGAACGCCTCTCCGACCGCGAGAACCCCCTCGATGACTACCACCCCGCGTTCCACAT
>JBQGOU010000162.1:2530-7665 GCA_052086865.1 Cellulomonadaceae bacterium | reverse complement strand
GAGAGCCAGTCGGTGATGACGTGGTTGGAGACCTCGGGGACGATCACCCGCACGTCCACGCCGCGACGCGCCGCGGCCAGCAGCGCCTCGAGGATCTCGCGGTCCGGGATGAAGTACGCCTGCGTGATGTACACGTGGTCGCGGGCCCGGTCGATCGACTGCAGGTACAGGCCCCGGATGGGGAAGAGCATCTCGGCAGGGGCGTTGCGGGCAGCGCGCACCCGCGGCTCCCACACGCTGGACCCGGGGTCCGGCAGGATCGGCTGGTTCTCGCCGCGTGCGGTGTTCCAGAAGTCGACGAACGCGTTGCGCAGCTCCCACACACCGGACCCGGTCAGGCGCAGGTGCGTGTCGCGCCAGCGTGTCGCGTACAGGGTGCCGATGTTGTAGCCGCCCACGAATGCGACCTCGTCGTCGACGATGAGGAGCTTGCGGTGGGTGCGCCCGGAGCGGCGGACGTTGAGCAACAGGATCCCGGGGCGGAAGACGGGGTAGCGCACCACGTTGACGGGGGAGGGGAAGGTCAGGAACTCCCGCGGGACGACCAGGTTGGCGAACCCGTCGTAGACGACGTACACCTCGACGCCGCGCCGCGCCGCGGCGAGGATCGCCTCCTTGAACTCGCGTCCGACCTCGTCGTCCTTCCAGATGAAGGTTTCGAGGAAGACGGTGCGCCGAGCGCCGCGGATGTGTTCGAGCATGTCGGCGTACAGGTGCTCACCATAGGTGTACAACGTGGTGTCGTTCCCGGCCACGTGGGCGTGCAGCGGCGGCAGGTGGGGGAAGGGCCGCACGCTGCGCCGACGCTTCTGGACGGCGTCCACGGCGATCAGCGTGCCGGCCACGAGCGCCTGCAGCGCCGCGAGGGCCCCCACGATGCGCAGCGCCACGCGCCGCAGCATCCGCAGCGGCGAAACCGGGGTCCTCGTCACGGGACCTAACCTATCGTCTGGGCGTTCGGCTCCGGCGGTGTCGTGGCGATGTGTCTGCCGGCGGCAGGGTTTCGCCGCATATGCTGAAAGAACCGCACCCGAGCCGAGCTGCCAGCCAGGAGACCTGCTCGAGGATGTCCCGGCGACGGTTCCGGGGGTCCGTAGGCCCTCGTGCGCGAGCCTCGGCTCAGCCGAGGAAGACGACGTAGAACGACAGGTGCAGGGCGACCGCCGCACAGGGGAGTGTGCCCTGACGAGTCGGACATCGGCCATTCCTGACATCGGCGTTGTGTTCCGCAGTCAGGAGGGCCCGTCCCGGTAGGTCGAGCGTTTCGGCGACAGTCTGTGCCGCGTCGTCCTCCGAGACGATCTGGCCCGCCTCGGGTGTGACGACGATGCGAGCGAGCGTGAGCAGCGTGTTGCGCTCGTCCGATGTCAGCGAGCGGAGCGTGAGGTCGAGGGGAGCGCCGTCGGGCATCGTTGATCCGGTGTGGGGTCACGCAATCGGCACAGCGTGCCGCTATCTGACATAATGTACATTATCGGCTACTGATCGATGGTCGTGGCAGGCCGGGCGGGTGGCGCCGACCGCGCCCGATGCCGTAGGTTCCGGTGGCAGCGCGCGCGTCATCGGGCAGACTGGTCCCGGGGATGGGCCGCACGAATCACGCGAGTCTCGAACCCGCCGCCACAGACCGTCGACCGTGGGTGTGCCCCGGATCAGGGCGGGGCCCCACGTTCACGGGACCTTCACCCGTCCACGGAACAGACAGGGCCGGACACACGTTGATACGCACAGTAGACGTCGGGAAATCGCGGTACGCGATCACAAGAAGGAGCACCCATGGCTGAACGGTCTTTGCGTGGAATGAGCATCGGTGCGAAGAGCATGGAGACCGATGAGGGCGTCGACTTCGCCCCTCGGTTCCAGGCCCACTACGACTGCTCCAACGGACACACGATCATCCTGCCGTTCTCGACCGAGGCCGAGGTCCCGGTCGAGTGGGAGTGCCGGTGCGGTGAGACGGCGCTGCTGCGCGACGCCGACCGCCCCGAGCCCAAGGCGGGCAAGCCGGTACGTACGCACTGGGACATGCTGCTCGAGCGCCGGACGGTCTCCGAGCTCGAGGAGCTGCTGGACGAGCGGCTGACGCTGCTGCGCGCCGGCAAGCTGCGCCGCAGCGCCTGAGCGCACGGACGAGGGCCCGGACACCTACGTAGGTGTCCGGGCCCTTTCATGTCTGCGGAGCGGTCGGAGCGATCCTGTCTAGTCGTGAGGCCGGTCGCTGGGTGAGCCATCGCGCCGCTGCACGGCGCCGACGAGCTGGCGGCCGCGGCGGGCGAGGCCCCACGAGGTGACGCGCCACAGCGCCTCGAGGACGATCGTTCGGCTCATCTTCGACGCGCCGGCCCGCCGTTCGACGAAGACGATGGGGACCTCGGCGATCTGCCCGCCCAGGTCGTGCACCCGCACCGTCATGTCGACCTGGAAGCAGTAACCCTGGGACATGACGTCCTGGAGTGCCACCCGGCGCAGCGCGCCGGCACGGAACGCACGGAACCCGGCCGTGGCGTCGGCCACGCCGAGCCCCAGCATGATGCGGGTGTACAGGTTTGCCCCGCGGGAGAGCACCTCGCGCCGCCGCGGCCAGTTGACCACCTCTCCCCCGGCCACCCAGCGTGAGCCGATGACCAGGTCCACCTCCGGGCGTGCCGCGAGCTCGGCAAGGAGCAGGGGCAGGTCCTGGGCGCGGTGGGAACCGTCCGCATCCATTTCCACGACCACCACATAGCCGCGGTCGAGCGCCCAGCGGAAACCCGCCACATAGGCCGTGCCGAGGCCCTGCTTGCCCGTGCGGTGCAGCACGTGTACCCGGTCGTCGGCGCCAGCGCGGCGCTCCGCGAGCTCACCCGTGCCGTCGGGGCTCGCATCGTCGACCACGAGGACGTCGGCGTCCGGCACCGCGGCGGCGAGCTCGTCCAGCGTGGTCGCCAGCGTCTCCCGCTCGTCGTAGGTCGGGATGATCACGAGCGTGCTGTTCACCGGTTCTCCGTCCTGCGGCGCCGGCGCTGTGCCGCCACCTCGATCGTGCCGGCCACCGCCAGCAGGGCCCCTAGGCTCGTCACCACCCACATCGGCACCGCGCCGAGCCGCACCGCCGGGGTCAGCGAGGAGCGCAGCGGCAGATCGGCCACCATCGTCGCCGGGGTGAACAGCTCGGTCTCCTGGCGCAGCACCCCGTTGGGGGCGATGACGCCGCTGACACCCACCGTCGAGACCTGCACCGTCGCCCGTCCCGTCTCGATGGCGCGGAGGCGGGACATGGCGAGCTGCTGGGTCGAGAGCGAGGAGTATCCGAAGTTGGCGTTGTTGGTCTGCACCACCAGCACCTCTCCCCCGGCGCGGACCGCCGAGTGCACCACGTCGTCGTAGGCAACCTCGAAGCAAATCACGTCCGCGAGCCGCACCGTCCGGTCCAGGCGCGGCACATCGAGCTCGAACACGCCGGGCTCGGTTCCGGCGAGCATGTCATGGGTGACGAGGTCGACCGCGGCGGAGAAGTGTCGCACGAAGTCACGGATGGGCACGTACTCCGCGAAGGGCACGGGGTGTTGCTTCGCGTAGGTCTGCACCACGCCCTGACCCGCCACCCACAGCGCGCCGTGGTTGTACCGCCCGCCCTCCACGTACTCCTGGGTACCGATCAGGATCGGGACGCCGACGGCGCGCGCGGCACCGTCGATCCAGTCGGCGGCCTCCGCGTCGACCCGGGGGTCGACGTCGGAGGAGTTCTCCGGCCACAGCACCACGTCGACGCCGCCCGGGCCGACCTCCGCACCGAGCTCATGGGTCAGCCGCACGTGGTTGCGCAGCACCTCGTACCGGTTCGCGAAGGCCCCGAGGCCGGGTTCTGAGACGTTGCCCTGGACGACGCCGACGCGCAGCCGACCGTTCTCGGCGCCTGCCGACAAGGGCACGGCGAAGGACGCGCAGACCAGGGAGAAGGCGACGAGCAGAGGCACCGCGGCGCGTCCGGGCCGCAGCAGCAGCAGGTGGCGCAGGGTGAGGGCGAGCAGCGCGCCCACGAGGGCGACGGCAAGGCTCACCAGGGTGGGTCCGGCGATCCAGGCGAGCCGCCCGAGCGGCGAGTCGGCCTGGGAGAAGGCGAGCCGTCCCCACGGAAAGCCGCCGAAGGGCAGCTGCGAGCGGGTGGCCTCGACGGCTGTCCAGACCACGGCGAACCCGAGGACGCGCAGGCATGTGTGTCGTGCCAGCGGGCCCCACCGCCGGGCGAAGGACCACGCCGCGGTGCCGAGGGCGACGAAGAGCGCCTGGGCGACGCTGAGCGCGACCCACGGCACGACGCCGACGGCGGTGTCCGCCCAACGCAGGTGCGGCAGGAAGAAGCCCAGTCCCCAGAGCAGGCCGAGGAGGAAGGAGCCCGGGGCGCCCCGGCCGCGTAGCGCCAGGACCAGCAGGGCGATCCCGACGAACGCCAGGGCCCACCAGCCCTGGTTCGGGAAAGCCAGCTCGGTGACCACTCCCCCGCCGACGGCCAGAAGCGCCGCCACGAGCACGGGAACGGGACGCTGTGGCACGGCAGCAGACTACGCCATTGCGGCCTGCCGCCCGGGCACTGACGGGCCCACGCGTCCTTCGTACCGTGAGACCGCTTTGCAGCGGGCCACGTTGTCTACTGAACGCGCGGGCCAGTCAGGCGAACCCTGGTCCGCAGTCGGTTCGACCGTCTGCGGGCCACGTCGTTGCTGACTCTGGGCCGCAACACCACGTGAACCTACTCGCCCCGCGCCACCCCGTGCAAGACGAAGTAACCCCAGGTCAGCGGTGTTTATGCAGGTCACATAGGGACGCGAGACGCACGATTGGAAACATGTCACACGCGTGTCGCCCGGCGTGTCGAGCCTCAGTCGACCTCGTCGTGGAGTACGTGTCCAGAACGCAGGGTCAGCAGGCAGCGCGGCGCCTCGGCGCCTTGGTCCAGGAGGGGCAGGAGCGGGGTGCCGGCCCGGCGGTCCGTGCTCCAGGCGGCGACCCGACCGCCGGGAGCCTGCACCCCCAGCTCATCCGCGCGCCACACCGCGAGGTGTGCGGGTGAGCCGACGCGCAGCTCACCGGTTGCGGGCTCCCCCGCCAACCGCCACCCGCCCCGGGTGTGGGCGCGGAACGCGGCGCGTGCCGAG
>JBQGOU010000162.1:0-2520 GCA_052086865.1 Cellulomonadaceae bacterium | reverse complement strand
TCCGCTGCTCCGGCGAACGGTGCCACAGCGCGGCGGACACCGCCCCCCAGGGGTCGAACGGGGTGACCGGGGTGTCAGAGCCGAAACCGAGCGGCACGCCGGCCGCGGCCAGATCGGCGAAGACGTTCATCCCGCCTGCCCGGACGGGCCCGAGCCGGCGGGCGTACATGCCCGTCGGCCCGCCCCACTCACGGTCGAAGGCCGGCTGCATGCTCAGGCTGACGCCGAGCCCGAGCAGCGCCTCGAGCGCCGGGGCGTCGAGCATCTCGGCGTGCTCGAGCCGGTGCCCGCGGGACTGCAGGGCACCTGCGCCTACCTCCTGCACGGCCAGGCGGAATCCTGCGACCGTCTCGTCCATCGCCCGGTCACCGATGACGTGGAATCCGGCCTGCAAGCCGGCCCGGCCCACGGCCACCAGGTGCGCGGCGATCTGCTCCGCGCCCAGGTGCAGGACGCCGTCCGCACTGTCCCCGTGCACGGGGGCCCGGTCCGCATAGGGGGCGCGTAGCGCCGCGGTCCGCGATCCGACCGAGCCGTCGACGCACAGGTCGCCCCCGATCCCCAGGAGCCCGGGGATCTCGGCGGCGATCGCACGGGCCCGGTCCTCGTCCGCGCAGAGCTCACCGCGATAGCCCACCACGAGCGGCACGCCGGCGCCCGGCACCGCCGTGCGCGCAATGAGCTCCGCCAGGCCGGCCCGGGTGCCCGCCGCGGGGGTGCTCTGCTCGTGCACGGCGACGATTCCGGCGGCGGCAGCGGCGTGCAGGGCGAGGTCCGTGAGCTCGGTGTGCCGCGCGCCGTCGGCCTCGCGCAGGGCCGTCACGGTGCGCTCGTGCGCCGCACCCGTAACAAGGCCGTTGCCGGACCAACCCGGCAGGTCGCGCAGCCCGAGCGCGTCGGCGAACGAGCTCGAGACGAGACTGGAGTGGGCGTCCACGCGTACGAGCGCCACGGGCGCGCTCTGACCGGCGGCGTCGAGGTCCGACCCGCGCAGCGCCGCCCCGTCCGGCCACGTGGTCTCGTCCCAGCCGCGCCCGCAGATCGGTCCGTCGGCGCCGCCGGCCAGGCCCGCGCGCACGGCCGCCGCGCGGTCGGCCACCTGAGTCAGGACATCGTCGGGTCCGCGAACCCCGGCCCGTGCCGACAGGTCCAGCCCGGCGAGCATGCTGCCCGTAGCCAGCAGATGCACGTGCGCGTCGACGAAGGCGGGGGTGACGATGGCCCCGGCCAGCTCGACGACGCGATCGGCACGGTCCGCCATGCCGTCGGCGGTGTCATCCGCACCGAGCCAGGTCACGACGCCGTCGGAGACGAGCAGCGCCTGGGCGAACGGGTCGGCGGGCGAGTGGACGACGCCACCGCGGAACAGGATCGAGGTCACAGCCACCGACGATAGGGCACAGCGGCGGCGCTAGACGCTCGAATAGGCCACGACGCCGCGGCGCAGTAGCCCGACGGCGCGGTCCGCGGCCGTGCGCAGCTCGGCCTCCGGGGCTGCCTGGCTCAGCTGGTCGAGCACGTCGATCACCTGTTTGCACCACCGCACGAAGTCTCCTGCGGCGAGCTCGCTGCCCCGCAGCACGGCATCCAGGCTGCGCCCGGAGGCCCAGCGGTGCACCACCTCGACCAGGCCAAGGTCCACGGGCGCCGTCGCCTCGAGGTGGTGGCGGTGCTCAAGGTCGTCCAGCTCGGACCAGATGCGCACCGTGGCGTCGACCGCCCGGGCCAGGCGGCCCTGCGGCCCACCAGGGATGCGCGGCTCGGTGTCGCCCTGCTCACGGCGCGCGGAGTAGACGACTGCGGACACGACCGCGGCCAGGCCGGGGGCGTCGAGCCCCGACCAGGCACCGCGGCGCAGGCACTCGGCCAGGAGCAGGTCGCTCTCGGCGTACAGCCGGCGCAGGGTGCGTCCGGGTCCCGTCACCGTCAGGTCCCCGTCTGCGGCGGTGTCCAGGTAGCCCAGCCCGACGAGGATCGTGCAGATCTCGTCGAACTGGCGGGCGATGGTCCCCGTGCGGCCCTCGATCCGGCGCATGAGCGCGCCATGCTCCTTCGACAGCCGTGCCCACCGCTCGGCCCAGCGGGCGTGATCCTCCCGCTCGGGGCAGCCGTGGCACGGATGGGCGCGCAGACGCGCGCGCAGCTGCGCCAGCTCGGCGTCGTCCGCCGCGGCTCGACCACCCCGTTCACGGCGCGCACCAGCAGGCTCCGCGGCGCCCAGGGCGTTGCGCAGGCTCGAGGCGAGGTTGCGGCGGGCGGCTGGCGTGCGCACGTCGAAGGACTTCGGCACCCGCACCGTGGTCACCGCGCGCAGCGGTTCGTGCAGGTCCTGTGCGGTCAGGCGGCGCACCTTGCGCTCGGTCGTCAGGACGCTCGGACCGCTGTGGCCGAAACCCTCGACCTGCCCGGTGTCGATGACCACGGCATAGCCGGTGCTGCGGCCGCGGTCGACGCGCACGACGTCACCGCGACGCAGCCGCCCGAGGGACTCGGCCACCTCCTGGCGTCGCCGGGACGTGT
>JBQGOU010000161.1:0-7678 GCA_052086865.1 Cellulomonadaceae bacterium | reverse complement strand
TTCGACGAGGTCACCGCGGAGCACGCGGCGGCCGAGGGCGAGGACGACGGCTCCCTGGACTCCTGGCGCACCGAGCACGAGCGGTACTTCCGCCGGGTGCTCGCACCGCTCGGCGTCGAGTTCTCCGGCGACATGCCCGTGGTCCTCGAGAGGTTCGAGCTGCGCTACGGCGCGTAGCTCACTCGGGGCGGTTCGCGGGACGGACGTCCTGGGCGACCTCGAACTCGAGCAGCGATGCCCCGCCGGCCACGGGCTTGGGTCGCTCTCCGCCGCTGCCTGCGTGTGCGGCACGTCCTTCGCCTGAGGCCCACGCCTGGAAGTCCTCCTCGGTCTCCCAGCGGGTGTAGACGAAGTACCGGCTCTCCCCGGCCACGGGCCGGAGCAGCTCGAAGCCGAGGAACCCCTTCGAGCCCTCGACGGCGCCCGCCCGTGCGGCGAAGCGCTTCTCCAGCTCGGGCCCTGCGCCCTCGGGCACGTCGATCGCGTTGATTTTCACGATGGTCATGGCTTCAGGTTCTCACGGTTCGAGGCTGGTTCCGCTGGTCCCGGCCGCGCAGTGCCGTCCCCTGTGTCCACAGGCGCGGTGTCAGGGTGGCGGGGTGTGATGGGTGCCACTACCGTCCTGTCATGGGGGCAACGGCGCAACACAGCGAACCAGGTCGTGTCGTGCCGTGTTCGCGTTCCTGGCGGCGGTTGTGGGCGATGGTCGCGATTCTGGTCGGCTTTGGCGTGGCCGGATGCACCGGCGGCGCCGAGCGCCCGCCGACGACCGGTGCGCCGATCACCAGCGTCTCCCCGTCCGAGGTCGATGCGACACCCACGGAGTCCGCGTCGCCGACGGTCGGGGCCGAGCGGCCCGGCCCGCCGCCCGACCGCCCCGTTCGCCCCGACGGCATGGACGCCGAGGGCGAGGTGGCGGCCGAGATCGCCGCCCGCTACTTCCTCGACCTGTACGGGTACGCGATCCAGACCGGTGACCTCGAGGACTTCGAGGCGATGAGCTCCCCGGAGTGCCAGTTCTGCCGCACGGTGATCGAGGACACCCGCGCGTTGTACGAGGCAGGGGGGTGGATCTCGGGAGGTGAGATCGCGTACGGGGAGCTGTACCCGCCCACCGAGATCCCCGACCCAGCAGTCATCGACTTCGTGTTTGAGGCGACGGAGCGGGCGCGAGTTTTTGTGCGGACGGCGGCCTCTCCGGAGGAGAAGACCGAGGAGGTTCCTGGCTACAGCCGCTTGGCTATGGAGTTCCGGTCGGGAGAATGGATGCTTCTCGAGATCACTGGTGAACAACCATGAGGTTGTTCATTGGTTCCCTGGCTTCCTGTTTCATTATCGGCAGTCTTCCGTACGGTGAAGAGCCAGGGCCGGGAGGCTACTTCGGCAGTGCTCGAGATGATCAGGTGCTGATCGTTGGCGAGATATCTGGTCGCTCGCTGCAGCCGTCAGCTCATCAGAAGCGGCGTCCAGTCACATCGCCCGCATCTGTCCCGCAGACCGAGTCACGCCCGTGCACCACCGTGATTGCTCCGCTGGTCCCTGCCAGCATGCCCTGCCAGTTCCCGGAAGAGCTCTACGCCCAGGGGTTCGGGTGTACCCCGGATCAACGGTTCAGCGGCTACACGGAGACGCGGACTCGGCTTCCGGACGGCACCTGGGGTGAATGGGGATCCGCTCAGGGCGGCTGCGTCTCCGCGACGGGACAGGACGCGGCGACCCCGGCGCAGATCGGTGCCTGGATGGAGAGTGAGCTGCGCACGCTGCAGGTCGTGCCCTCGCCGCTGCACGTCCAACCCGACAGGGAATGGACCTTCGTCAACGTGGACGCGATCGTCTACACCACCCGGGACCCGCAGGTGCTGACGACCGAGGTGCTGGGGCAGAGCGTGTCGGTGCGGTTGCGGCCGGTCAAGTTCGTCTGGGACTTCGGCGACGGCTCGGCCCCGATCGTGACCACGGATCCGGGTGCGCCCTACCCGAACCACACCGTGAGCCACCCCTACACCCGGCTGGGCACGGTCCGGGTGTCGGTGCACACCACCTGGTCGGGAGAGTTCCAGGTGGCGGGCGACCTGACGTGGCGTGCGCTCAGCACAACGGCCACCACAACCACCACGACGCCTCCGATCGAGATCGTCGAGGCCCGCTCCCGCCTGGTCGAGGACCCGTTGCCCAGCGGCCGCTGACAGTGGCCCTGACGCTTCTGCCCCACGCTGCCGACGTACCCGGACGCACTCGGCGGTCGCACCGTGAGACGGGGGTCCGCGCCGCAAGACGCCCGTCCTACGATGACGTCATGACCCGAACCATCCAGCTCGCAGTCGTGCCCGGAGACGGAATCGGGACGGAGGTCGTGGCCGAGGGCCTCAAGGTGCTCGACGCCGCCGTCGGCGCCTCGGACGTCACGATCGCCCCCACCACCTTCAACCTGGGCGCCAAGCGCTGGCACGAGACCGGTGAGACCCTCACCGACGCGGACCTCGAGGCGATCAAGACTCACGACGCGATCCTGCTGGGCGCAATCGGCGACCCGAGCGTCCCCTCGGGCGTGCTCGAGCGCGGGCTGCTGCTCAAGCTGCGCTTCGCACTGGACCACTACGTCAACCTGCGCCCGGGCAAGCTCTTCCCCGGGGTCATCTCGCCGCTCGCGCACCCCGGTGACATCGACTTCGTCGTCGTGCGCGAGGGCACCGAGGGGCCCTACGTCGGCAACGGCGGCGCGATCCGCGTCGGCACCCCCCACGAGGTCGCCAACGAGGTCAGCGTCAACACCGCATTCGGCGTCGAGCGCGTGGTCCGCGACGCGTTCGCCCGCGCGCAGGCCCGCCCGCGCAAGCATCTGACCCTGGTGCACAAGCACAACGTGCTCGTGCACGCCGGGCACCTGTGGCGGCGCACCGTGGAGGCCGTGAACGCGGACTTCCCGGACGTGACGACCGACTACCTGCACGTGGACGCCGCGACGATCTTCCTGACGACCAAGCCCTCGCGCTTCGACGTGATCGTTACGGACAACCTCTTCGGGGACATCCTCACGGACCAGGCGGCCGCGATCACCGGCGGCATCGGGCTCGCTGCCTCCGGCAACATCAACCCCGAGCGCACCACGCCGTCGATGTTCGAGCCCGTGCACGGCTCGGCCCCCGACATCGCGGGGCAGGGCAAGGCCGACCCGACGGCGACGGTCCTGTCCGTCGCGATGCTGCTCGCCCACCTCGGCTTCGCGGAGGAGTCGGCGCGCGTCGAGGCCGCCGTCGCCGCGGACCTCGCGGAGCGGGGGGACCGAGTACGGTCGACGGCCGAGATCGGCACCGACCTCGCCGCTCGCGTGGCCGGCTGAGCACAACGCTCCGCCGGGTCGGGTGTTCCTCGGCCGTCTTCACCGGATACCGTCCAACAGGGGTGGGTGCTCCCAGCGCCCGCCGGGTGAAAGGCCTCAACCATGACTAGCACCAGCACACTGTCCGATCTCGCTGCCGATGCGGCCGCCGAGTTCGCCGTCGTCCCCAACACCGCGCCCGTGTCCGACGAGGACCGCGAGGCGGCCCTGGCCGCCCCGGCCTTCGGCGAGGTCTTCACCGACCACATGGCCCGGATGACCTGGACCGCCGACGGCGGATGGGCCCACCGCCGCGTCGAGGCGTACGGCCCACTGCGGCTCGATCCGGCCACAGCGGTTCTGCACTACGCGCAGGAGATCTTCGAGGGTCTCAAGGCCTACCGGCACGACGACGGTTCGGTGTGGACGTTCCGCCCAGACGCCAACGCGCGCCGCTTCGCGGCGTCCGCGCACCGGCTCGCGCTGCCCGAGGTCAGCGTGCCCGACTTCCTCGGCTCGCTCGAGGCGCTCGTGCGCACGGACCTCGACTGGGTTCCGAGCGCGCCGGACACGAGCCTGTACCTGCGCCCCTTCATGTACGCCTCGGAGTCGTTCCTCGGGGTGCGCCCCACGCTCGAGGCGGAATACCTCGTCATCGCCTCCCCGGTCGGGCCCTACTTCTCCGGCGGGGTCCGTCCCGTGTCGATCTGGGTCTCGCAGGACTTCCACCGGGTCGGCCCCGGCGGCACCGGCGCGGCCAAGTGCGGCGGCAACTATGCGGCGAGCCTGCTGCCCCAGCAGGAGGCGTACGCCAAGGGCTGCGACCAGGTCGCCTTCCTCGACGCGGCGACCAACTCGCTGCTCGAGGAGCTCGGCGGGATGAACATCTTCGTCGTGCGCTCCGACGGTTCGGTCGAGACGCCGCGGTTGACGGGGTCGATTCTGGAGGGCGTCACCCGCTCCTCGATTCTGCAGCTCGCGGCCGACCGCGGGCACGAGGTCCGTGAGCGTGACATCACGCTTGCCGCGCTGCGCCGCGACATCGCCGACGGCACCGTGCGCGAGGTCTTCGCCTGCGGCACCGCCGCGGTGATCACGCCCATCGGACGGCTCGTCAGCGGTGACTTCGACCTGACGATCGCCGACGGTGCCACCGGTGCCCTGACCTCTGCCCTGCGCGAGGAGCTCACCGACATCCAGTACGGTCGCCGTCCGGACCGTCACGGCTGGCTGTTCCGCCTCACCTGAGCCGCGGCAGATCCTCGGAGCGGCACGCAAGCGCCCGCCCGACGCCGCCTCTCGGCGATGTCGCGTGTCGCGTGCTGACTTCGCGTGCGGCAGCACGCGAACTCGGTGCGCGACACGCGAAGCCACGTGGGGTGGTGGGCGGGGCCGGGGCCGGAGTGTGGCGGGGCGGGCGAAGTGGGGCGCTGGAACGTCGGGCCGCGAGACGGTGGTTCTCAGGCCGGCCGACCTGTGGCATGATGCCCGTGTGACCTACTTCACCCTCATTATCGTGTAGCGCGTCCGGCACCTTCGCCGAACGCGCAAACCTCCCGCACCCTCGGGGGGTTTTTTTGTTGCTCCGCACACCCCCGCGGTGCGACGAACCGGCTGCACACCCCGCGGCCACCAGCAGCACCTGGCCTCCGACCACCGGGCTGGGACACCGGGTACGGCCACCGCCCGCGAGGCACCCTCGCAGGGCGGTGGCCCGGCCCGCAGCCCCGACAGCACGAACGAACGCGAAGAGAGCAGCCCCCATGAGCTTCCACGTCTACGACACCACCCTGCGCGACGGCGCGCAGCAGGAGGGGATGAACCTGTCCGTCTCGGACAAGCTCGCCATCGCCCCGCTCCTCGACCGGCTCGGTGTCGGCTTCATCGAGGGCGGCTGGCCCGGTGCGGTGCCCAAGGACACCGAGTTCTTCGCCCGCGCCGCCAAGGAGCTCGATCTCGAGAACGCAGTGCTGGCGGCATTTGGCGCGACGCGCAAGGTCGGCACCCGGGCGTGGGACGACCCGCAGGTGCGCGCGCTGCTGGACTCCGAGGCGCCGGTGATCACGCTCGTCGCCAAGTCCGACATCCGGCACGTCGAGCGCGCGCTGCGCACCACCGGCGAGGAGAACCTCGCGATGATCGCGGACACGGTGCGCTTCCTGACCGGTGAGGGGCGGCGGGTGTTCGTCGACGCGGAGCACTTCTTCGACGGGTACCGCTACGACCCCGCCTACGCCCTGTCCGCCGTCGGCGTCGCGTTCGACGCGGGGGCGGAGGTGGTCATCCTGTGCGACACCAACGGTGGGATGCTGCCCGACGACGTGACGGTGACCGTCGCCGCGGTGCACGAGGCCTATCCGGGCCACGTGCTGGGCATGCACGCGCACAACGACTCCGGGTGCGCCGTCGCCAACACGCTCGCGGCGGTCTCCGCCGGAGCCGCGCATGTGCAGGGCACCGTGAACGGCTACGGCGAGCGCACGGGCAACGCCGACCTCATCACGGTCGTGGCGAACCTCGAGATCAAGCACGGCATGCCCGTGCTGCCGGACGGGCGGCTGCGCGAGGCGACGGCGATCGCCCACGCGATCAGCGAGATCACCAACATCTCCCCGTATGCGCGCCAGCCCTACGTCGGGTCGAGCGCCTTTGCGCACAAGGCCGGCCTGCACGCCAGCGCGATCAAGGTCGACCCGGACCTGTACCAGCACATCGACCCGACCGTCGTGGGCAACGACATGCGCATGCTGATCTCGGATATGGCGGGGCGGGCATCCATCGAGCTCAAGGGCCGCGAGCTGGGCTTCGACCTCGCCGGTCAGGCGGAGCTGCTCGGCCGCATCACCAACCGGGTCAAGGCTGCCGAGGCGCAGGGCTACACCTACGACGCGGCGGACGCGTCCTTCGAGCTATTGCTGATCGAGGAGGTGACCGGCGCGCGTCCGGGGTACTTCCGGGTGGAGAGCTGGCGCACCCTGGTCGAGCGCAGCGGCTCACGCGGGGCCGAGGCGACGGCGGATGCGACCGTGAAGCTGCACGCCGGCGGCGAGCGCATCGTCACCACGGGGGAGGGGAACGGCCCGGTCAACGCCCTCGACCACGCGCTGCGCCAGGCCCTGGCCCGCGTCTACCCCGAGATCGAGGCCTTTGAGCTGATCGACTTCAAGGTTCGCATCCTCGACCAGGAGCACGGCACGGACGCCACGACGCGGGTGCTGATCGAGACGACCGACGGTCAGCGCGCCTGGTCCACCGTGGGAGTCGGGCCCAACCTGCTCGAGGCCTCGTGGGAGGCGCTTACGGACTCGGCGATCTTCGGCCTGCTGCGTGCTGGGGTCGAGCCGCGGTGACTTAGGCTTGCCTCATGCGCGGTGAGTACAAGGTTCCCGGTGGCAAGCTCGTGGCGGTCGACGTCGAGACGACCGGGGAGGGACCAGACGCCCGGCTGTCGCACGTCGCGATCTCCGGCGACTTCTTCCTCGAGCCGGACACCGCGCTCGAGGACATCGACGCGGCGCTGCTCGGAATGCCCGTCGGTGCAGGCGTCGCGCAGCTCGCGAGCGCGATCGACGGAGCGCTGAGCGACGACGTGACGATGGTCGGCTTCTCCGCCGAGGCCGTCGCCATCGCGGTGCGCCGCGCGCTCGGGCAGGCCACCGGTTGGGCCGACCACACCTTCGAGATCATCCACGAGGGACCCCAGACCCCGGCGATGCACATGGCACTCGACCAGGCCATCTCGGAGGCCGTCGACGCCGGGACGCGTGGGCCGACGCTGCGGATCTGGGAGTGGGGCGCTCCCGCGGTCGTGATCGGCTCCTTCCAGTCGCTGCGCAACGAGGTCGACCCCGAGGGTGCGGCCCGGCACGACATCACCGTGGTGCGGCGCATCTCCGGCGGCGGGGCGATGTTCATCGAGCCGGGGAACACGATCACCTACTCGCTCACGGTGCCGTCCTCGCTTGTCGAGGGCCTGAGCTTCGAGCAGTCCTACGCCTTCCTGGACGACTGGGTCCTGGGCGCGCTGGCCGACGTCGGCGTCGCGGCGACCTACCAGCCGCTCAATGACATCGCCTCGCCCGCTGGCAAGATCGCGGGCGCCGCGCAGAAGCGGCTCGTCGGGGGAGCGGTGCTGCACCACGTGACGATGGCCTATGACATCGACTCCGGCAAGATGCTCGAGGTGCTGCGCATCGGCCGGGAGAAGATGAGCGACAAGGGCACCAAGAGCGCCAACAAGCGGGTCGACCCCGTGCGTTCGCAGACGGGTATGCGCCGCGCGGACGTGATCGAGGCGTTCAAGAAGCACTTCCGCGGCCGCTACGCGACGGTCGAGGGCAAGGTCACCGACGCCGAGCG
>JBQGOU010000160.1:0-7682 GCA_052086865.1 Cellulomonadaceae bacterium | reverse complement strand
GGGTCCGCGCAGCTTCTCGACCTCGCCCGAGCCGAGGTCCTGCTCGGTGGCCTCGGTGCGGGTGACCGGGACCTTGGCGTACGGGGCCGTCGCGGGCTGGGCGGTGGCCACCGGCGGTGGCCCGGCCTTGTCGAGCTCGCGCGGCAGCGGCACGGCGGAGGGCTGCGAGGAATCCGGCTGGGCCGACGGCGCCTGCCGCGGCACCTGGCGTGAGCGCTCGTCCTGGGCCTGGCGCCCGGTCGACGTCGGCTGCGTGGGCCGGGGCGGGCCGGACTCCTTCGGCGCGGCCGAGGTGGTCTTGGCAGCAGGGACGGCCTTCGCGGCCGAGGTGGTCTTGGCAGCGGGTGCGGCCGGGGCGGCGGCCTGCTCAGCCGGCGCCGCGGGGGCGGGGGCCTTCGGTGCCGTGTCCGTGTTCGGGGTGGCCAGTGCCGTGTCGGACTTCTCGCTCGGACGGTAGTCCGCGAAGAAGTCCCACCAGGCGGGATCGACGGCGTTCTTGTCCTTCAGGTACTGCTCGTACAGCTCGTCGACGAGCCACTCGTTGGCGCCGAAAGCCGCCGCGGCGGCGCTGATCGGCTTTGATGCAGCATTTGCGGACACTCGGGAATCGCCTCTTTCGCACACTCGTCTAACCGCTGTCGGCGGCGCGGGGTGCCCCCCAGCCTACGGCCCTGGCGGGTGCCGTGCGGCCCGAATCGGGCCTTTGGACCCATGGACTTCGCACGAGTTCGAGCGTCGATTGTGGGCTTGGCAAAACGCGGGCAACCACCTGGCTGGCGAAGCACAAAGGGCCTGCCGGAATCCCCTGCGAACCGTATTCGGCCGCGTGGTCAGCCGATGTCGCGCCGGAAGCTCGTCGCCCGCGCGAGCGCGGTGAGCACGAGGGCGTACGCGAGCAGCACGAGCGCACCCTGCCACCAGCTGAGCAGGTGCCCGACGCCGAGCATGGCGTAGATGCTCGAGCCCACGATCGCCTCGCCCGCCGCACCGGGCAGGTAGGAGGCCACGCCGGCCAGCGATCCGTCGAAGGCGGCCGTCAGCAGGCTGCGCACCATCGGCTCGACGAACTGCGTGAACGCGAGGACGACGACGATGGCGGCGATCTGGTTGGTCAGCATCGACCCGACACCCACGCCCACCGCCGTCCACACCGTCAGCGCGAGGACGGACAGGGCGATGGCACGCCACACCTGCGGGTCTGAGAGCATCGGGTCAGATCCCGTCAGGCTCAGCACCACGCCGCCGACGAGCACCCCGGTCAGGGTGCCCACCACGCCGTAGAGCAGGCCGACCGGTACGGACCCGAGCAGCTTGGCCACGAGCACCCGGGACCGGTTCGGCTCGGCGAGCAGGGTCGGGGTGATCGTCTTGTGCCGGAACTCCCCGGCCACCGACAGCACGCCGACCAGCACCGGGAAGACGTAGCCGATGGAGACGGCAACCGTGTAGATGCTCGTCGCCCTGGTCACCGGGTCCCCGGTCAGGCCGGACTCCTCGCCCAGGGACGTGGTGAAGGCGAAGACGCCCGCGAGGAACGCCATGTAGGCGGCCATCAGCAGGAGCAGCACCCACCACATGCGGGTGGTCACGAACTTGCGGTACTCGATCTGGATCGCAGTGATCATCGCGCACCCCTCTCATCGACCATGCCGAGGAACACGGACTCCAGGTCACCGCCGTGGGTGGACAGCTCGTGCAGCTCGACACCGGCGGCGAAGGCGGCCGCACCGACCCGGCCGGTGTCGACACCCTGCAGATCGACGATCCCTGGGCCCGGCTGAGCGACCTGCGCCCAGCCCTGCTGGGCGACCAGGCGCCCGAGCGCCTCGGGATCGGGACTCGCCACCCGGACGGTGTGCACCGCCAGGGCGGTCAGCTCCGCAAGGCTCGAGGCGTGCACCAGCGTGCCGCGCGAGATGATCACCACGTCGTCCACCGACTGCTGGACCTCGGAGAGCATGTGGCTCGAGACGAGCACGGTGCGGCCCTCGGACGCCAGGTGGCGCAGCACGGTGCGCAGCCAGACGATGCCGGCCGGGTCCAGGCCGTTCGCCGGCTCGTCGAGCAGCAGGATCCGTGGGTCCCCGAGCAGGGTTGTGGCCAGCGCCAGGCGCTGGCGCATGCCCATCGAGAACCCGCCGACCCGCCGACGCGCCACGTCGCTCAGGCCGACCAGCTCCAGCAGCTCGTGGCAGCGGGCCCGGGACGCGCCAGCGGCCGGGGCGTACACGCGCAGATGGTCGAGGGCGGAGCGTCCCGGATGGAAGCTGGACGCCTCGAGCGCCGCCCCGACCGTGCGCAGCGGCTGCGCGAGGGCGGGGTAGGGCTGGCCCGTGACGAGCGCGGAGCCCGACGTCGGGCGCACAAGCCCGAGCAGCATCCGCAGCGTCGTGGTCTTGCCGGCCCCGTTGGGGCCGAGGAAGCCGGTGACGCGCCCGGGGCGGACGTCGAACGACAGGTCGTCGACGGCGCGGACCGGGCCGAACTGTTTGGTGAGGTTCCTGATCGAGATCGGAGCGGTCTCGGTGTCGGCAGGCATGGGAACACCCTAGAGGACGGAGCGGGCAGGTATTAGCCGACGTCGGGGGCGTGGGGTGCCCGGGGGACGCCGCGAGGCGGAGTCTGCGCCGAACGGTCGGTGGGCGCGGCGCCTTCACGGCGGTCCGGGGCGTGCCGCGAGGGACGCGCGGGCGGCGTGGGCGGTGTCTCGTCCGGCTCGCCTGGCGCGGTCTCGAAGGCCGCGACGATCGGCGCGGGCAGCGTGACCCGCATCGTCGTCCCGACGGGTGCCTCGGCCACGCGCACGGTTCCGCCGTGCAAGGAGACCGCCCAGCGCACGATCGCCAGCCCGATTCCGGTGCCGCCCGTCGACGCGCCGGTCTGGGCGGGGGAGTTGCCCCGCTCGAAGCGCTCGAACACGCGCTCGCGGTCCGCCGCGGCGATGCCCGGGCCGGCATCAACGACGTCGATGGTGACGCTTTCGCCGTCGCGGCGCGCCACAAGCCGCACGGTTCCGGCGAAGGGGGAGTGCCGGATGGCGTTCTGCAGCAGGTTCGTGACGATCTGACGCAGCCGTTCGCGGTCCGCCGGCACGGTGAGGTCCGCCGGGACGACGTCGACCTCGTAGTGGAGCTGTTTGCCCGCCTCGACCATCAGCACCGAGTCGACGACGTCGTCGAGGAAGTCCTGCAGCCCGAGGCTGCGCACGTGCAGCGCGGCCGCCCCGGCCTCGATGCGGGACAGGTCGAGCAGGTAGGACACGAGCCGGGTCAGCCGCTCGGTCTGGGCGAGGGCCACCTCCAGGTTGGCGGTGGTGGGCTCGGTGACCTCGTCAACGAGGTTCTCGAGCTGGGCGTGCAGTGCGGCGACGGGCGTGCGCAGCTCGTGCGAGACGTTTGCGATGAGCTCACGGCGTTCCTGGTCGCCCTGGGCGAGCTCGGTGGCCATGGAGTTGAACGCCACCGCGAGCTGGCCGACCTCGTCGCGGCTCGTGGCCCGCACCCGGGCGGAGTAGTCCCCGCCGGCCATCGCCCGGACCGCCGCGGTCATCTCCCGCAGCGGAGAGGTCATGCCGCGGGCCAGCAGCAGGGTCACCACAAGCGAGATCCCCATCGCCAGGGGGAAGGTCCGGGTCGGTCCGAGCTGGTAGCGCAGGCCTGCCCAGGTGATCAGCACCGCAATCACGTTGGTGGTGACCACGAGCACGCCGAGCTTGATCTTGATCGTGCGCAGGCGGTCCAGCGGACGCACGTCCGGCAGGTGCGGAATCGCGGGACGCGCGTGCCGGGGCAGGTCCATCAGTCGGCCGGCGGCTCGAACGCGTAGCCGACGCCGTGGACGGTGCGGATCAGCTCGGGACCGAGCTTGCGACGGACCGCCTTGATGTGCGAGTCGACAGTGCGCGTCCCGCTCGCATCCGCCCAGTCCCACACCTCGGCGAGCAGCTTCTCCCGGGTCAGCACGGAGCGCGGGGAGCCGGCGAGCATGACCAGCAGCTCGAACTCGGTGGGGGTCAGATGCACCTCGGTGCCGTCGCGGTAGACCCGGCGCTGGTCCCGGTCGATCACCACGTCACCGAACTCGAGTGGCGGCTCCCCGGGCGCCGAGGCCGCGACCTGGGCCGCCCGGTCCACGCGGCGCAGCAGCGCACGCAGGCGCGCGACGAGCTCACGCATCGAGAACGGCTTCGTCATGTAGTCGTCCGCCCCCACGCCGAGGCCGACGAGCATGTCGGTCTCGTCGTCCCGGGCGGTGAGCATGAGGATCGGCACCGGGCGCTCGGCCTGGATGCGACGGCACACCTCGAGCCCGTCGATCCCGGGCAGCATCACGTCGAGCACCACGGCGTCGGGGCGCAGGCGCTCGGCCGCGCTGACGGCAGCCAGGCCGTCGCCGGCCACCTCGACCCGCCACCCCTCCGCGGTCAGTCGTTGGGCGATCGCCGTGGCGATCGCCGACTCGTCCTCGACGACGAGGATCGTGGCGCTCGATGAAGGAGTGCCGGTGGGGGCAGCGCTCGATGTCATGGCACCACGATTCCACATCCGGCAGGGCCCCGCACCGATCCGCGCGGGTGAGCCGATAGCATCGCATGCGGAGCAGCCCGGAGGAGGGGACCACAGGCACGATGAACGTCGATGTGCTCATGCTCGTCCTCGGGGTCGTGCTCACCGCGGGGACGGCCGTGTTCGTCGCGAGCGAGTTCGCCATGGTGACGGTGGACCCGGCGATGGTCGAGGCCGACGCGGTGCACGGCCAGGACCGGCGCAGCCGGTCGGTGATGCGCGCGCTGACCCACCTGTCCACCCAGCTCTCCGGAGCCCAGGTGGGGATCACGATGACGACGATCCTGCTCGGCTACACCGCGCAGCCCGCCCTCGTGCGCCTGCTGGGTCCGGCGCTCGACGGATGGGCGGGTGCCGGCGCCGCGGCGCTTGCGGTGACGCTCGCGCTCGTGGTGATCAACGTGTTCTCCATGCTGGTCGGTGAGCTGATTCCCAAGAACTTCGCCCTGGCCCAGCCGCTCGCCACGGCGCGCGCCGTGGTTCCCGTGCAGCGGGTGTTCACCGCGGCGCTGCGCCCGGTCATCGCCGTGCTCAACGGCTCGGCGAACCTGATCCTGCGCCGCTTCGGGGTCGTGCCGCGCGAGGAGCTCTCCGGCGCGAGGTCCGCCCCGGAGCTTGCCGCGCTCGTCCGGCGCTCCGCACAGGAGGGGACGCTGGACGGCGGCACGGCTCGGCTGGTGGCGAACTCGATCGACCTGGTGACCCTGACGGCGGTCGACGTAATGACGGACCGCACCCGGCTCGACGTCGTCCGCCGCGAGGACCCGGCGGAGCGGGTGCTCGCGCTCGCGCGCCGGACCGGGCACTCCCGGTTCCCGGTGATCGGGGAGTCCCGTGACGACATCGTCGGCCTTGTGCACGTGCGCCGCGTCATGCCGGTGCCGCGGGAGCGGCGCGCGGACGTCCCCGTGGGCGCGCTCATGGACGAGGCCCCGACCGTTCCGGAGACGGTGCGGCTCGGGCCGCTGCTGGTCATGCTGCGCGATCTGGGCATGCAGATGGCCGTGGTGCTGGATGAGTACGGCGGCACCTCCGGCGTGGTCACGCTGGAGGACGTCGTTGAGGAGCTGGTCGGCGACGTGGCCGACGAGCACGACGTGCGCCGGGTCGGGGCCGCACGCCAACGCGACGGCTCGTGGACGCTTCCCGGACGGCTGCGCCCCGACGAGCTCACCGAGGCGACGGGGCTCGAGGTGCCTGAGTCGCCCGCCTACGAGACCCTCGGGGGCCTGGTCATGGCGCGCCTGGGCCGGGTACCACGCGTGGGTGACGAGGTCGAGGTGGACGGGGTGCGGCTCCAGGTCGCGTCGATGGTCAGGCGCCGCGTCGAGGTGCTGCACGTGCGGGGCGAGGCCTCATGAACTCGTGGACCGCTCTGGCGCTGGCCGTCGTGCTGCTGGCCGGCAACGCCTTCTTCGTGGGCGCGGAGTTCGCCATCATCTCCGCGCGCCGCAGCGCGGTCGAACCCCTTGCCGCGCGCGGGGACGCCCGGGCCCGGACCGTGCTGTGGGCGATGGAGCACGTCTCCTTGATGCTGGCGTGCGCCCAGCTCGGGGTCACGGTCTGCTCGACCGGACTCGGGGTCGTGGCCGAGCCCGCGATTGCGCACCTGCTCGTCGGCGTGCTCGAGCCCCTCGGGGTGAGTCAGGCCCTGGTGCACCCCGTGGCCCTCGTCCTGGCGCTCTGCCTGGTCGTGTACCTGCACGTGGTGCTCGGGGAGATGGTGCCGAAGAACCTCGCGGTCTCCGGACCGGACCGGGCCGTGATGTGGTTCGCGCCGCCGCTGGTGCTGCTGGGACGCGCCGTGCGCCCGATCATCGTCTCGCTGAACTGGCTCGCCAACCATGCGGTGCGTCTGCTCGGGGTCGAGCCGCGTGACGAGGTCGCCTCCGCGTTCACCGCGGACGAGGTCCGAGCGATTGTCGCCCGCTCGCAGGCGGAGGGCATGCTTGCCGACGATCTCGGCCTGCTGGCCGGGTCGCTCGAGTTCTCGGACCTGTCCGCGGCCCATGTCATGGTCCCGCGCGCGGACCTCGTCCTGGCGCCGCAGGGTTGCACGCCCGACGACGTCGAGACGCTTGTCGCCCGCACCGGCTTCAGCAGGTTCCCCGTGGCCGGGCCGGACGGCCGGCTGAAGGGTTACCTCCACCTCAAGGACGTCCTGTACGCCACCGACGCCGACTACGACGAGCCGGTGCCGCCGTGGCGCGTGCGGGCGTTGGCGACCGCAGGGCCCGACGACGAGGTTGAGCAGGTCCTCGCCGCGATGCAGCACTCGGGGGCGCATCTGGCGCTTGTGGAGCAGGACGGCGAGCAGCGCGGCGTCGTCTTCCTGGAGGACATCCTCGAGGAGCTCGTGGGCGAGGTCCGTGACGCGATGCAGCGCGATTCCTGACGATGGGAGCACCCGGTGGCTGAACGGCCCGACCACACGACCGTCGCCGTCCCCCACGGGATCCTGCCCGCGCGCTACCGAGGACCCGACGGGTCCTCGGACGCCCCGGCGGTGAGCCTGGACGGCTCGTGGCGCTTCCGGCTGTACCCGGCGGCGACCACCGGCCTGGACCCGGCCGATCCGGGCACGGACTGGTCCACCGTGCAGGTGCCCGGCCACTGGCAGCTGGCCGGGGCGCCGGACGCCTGGCCCTACGGCGCCCCCGCCTACACCAACGTCCAGTTCCCGATCCCCGTCGACCCGCCGCACGTGCCGCAGGACAACCCGACCGGGGAGTACCGGCGCACCTTCGACGTGCCGGCACAGTGGCCCGCGACGGGCCGGGTCGTGCTGCGTTTCGAAGGCGTCGACTCCTGGTTCGAGGTCGCCGTGAACGGACGGGTGCTCGCCCAGTCCCACGGCTCGCGCCTGCCCACCGAAATCGACGTCACCGACGCGGTGCACCCGGGCGCCAACCTTCTGGCGGTGCGAGTCACGCAGTGGTCGGCGTTCACCTACGTCGAGGACCAGGACCAGTGGTGGATGTCGGGGATCTTCCGCGACGTCACCCTCGAGCACCGTCCCGCACACGGCGTGGACCATGTCGACGTCGAGGCCTCCTACGACCACGAGACCGGACGCGGGCGGTTGTGCGTTCGCGTCGAGGGGGGCGAGGCCGAGGT